>JAADFW010000287.1 GCA_013152655.1 Chlorobiota bacterium | reverse complement strand
AATTGCCGACAGGAAATTTTCCAAACAGGCTTAAAACTATAGTCTTCATCTATTTCAGAAATACATGAAAAAAGTGTATTTATGGCTACTAACTTTCCATCTAACCAATTCATATCATGTAGGGCTAATTGCCCTGTAAAATAGATACTTCTTGGTAAGTAAAGTGCATCATATGTTTTTGGCTGTACCGGATAAGTTGGAGCCATTGACGGAGTGTTAGCCAAAACAACAACTTCACTTTTGCAAGCAACAGCCAGTTTGTTGTCATATACAGCAATTCCCATTGCATTGCTAAATGTACGAGGCAATTGAATCATCTTATCAGCATTTAAAGCACTTAAGAAAACAACTTTGCCTGCTTGATAGGTGCTTAGTGCAATAGTACACTTTAACTGAGACAATAATTCAGGTATATTTGGTGAATAAGTACATGAAAATGGAGGTAATGGACTTGGCATTAGATTGAATTATTTTACTATAAAAATAAATTTGTTACAATCAAAGTTAAATAAAAAATGATGCATTAATGATTAAAAGCTGAAAAATAGTATTTAAATTGATTGATTGTGCAACTTTTTTATTCTTTTGTGCATCTGATAACAATCAGTAAGAAATGTGCATTTTAAACATATTTATTAATTACTAAATCAATTTTACGATATCATGAAAATTATAATTATTCTTTTTTGCTTTTACATATGTTTTACTTCTTGTATTCATAAAAAGCAATATCATGAGGGTTTTTTTCCTGAAGAACCGGTTAATATGGAAGATATTAATTCAGTATTTGATGATTATAATTCGGCCTCTCCAATTTTGGGAAAAACTTTTCCATTGTGCTTTTCTTCTAATAGAAAAACCTTGGGCGATAATTATGATATTATTTACAAATTGATTTCGGTAGAATTTTCAAAAGATAATGGAACTTTAGATGTTAATAACCTTACTTATCCAAATTATGATATTGTAAACAGTAATGATATTATATATTCAGCATTACCTCTTATAAATACTAATAATAATGAATTAGGGCCTAACATTATGTCTTTTGATTATGAAATTTATCCTAATGGCTGGAACTATTACAATTATCAGTTTCTAATTCTTTATGCTAACGATGAATCAGGTAATCTAAATATTAAATTTACACATAATTTTCAATCAGATACTTTTGCAATACCCGAAAATGTTTCGTTTTTAAATACTGAGTTTGATGATGCTTATCCGTCTTTTAACCAAGATTTTACTAAAATATACTTTACGTCGAACCGAGATGGAAAATTTGATATTTATACAGCTGATTTTGAGAAATCTGATAATATTGTTGAGAATCTGAAAGATTCTCTTCCTCATATAATAAAAATTGATTCTATTTTATCTTCTGCATCGGATGATAAATGTCCATATATCTTCGAGGATTTTATGGTTTTTACTTCAAATAGAGAAGGTGGGTTTGGTGGTTTTGATCTATATTTTTCCAGGTTTGAAAATGGGCAATGGAGTACTCCAACCAATTTTGGCAACAAAATAAATACTGAATATGATGAATACAGGCCTTTAGTAAAAGCATTTTATGATTTTAAAAACGATTTTATGATATTTTCTTCAAATCGCCCCGGTGGTAAAGGTGGTTTTGATTTGTATTATGTTGGAATTGAGAAAATTAACCCGGAAAATTCATGAATTTTCTACGATTAAGTAATACCAACAAATTTGTGGTTTACTGGACCCCAAAATTTGGGTATTACTAAATCATTACTAAATCGGGATTTCCCGCTTTGCTTCCCACATCCCATCACGCATTCATTCAATTCACTTCGTTTTTGTATGAATAAAGCGGGTTAACTAACTAAGGGTAATAAACGAACAATTATTTACTGATAATAATCCTCAAATTGACTGGTATTTGTAAAATTGTATAGAATGAAAATTATATATTTTGTATATCAGGGTTAATATTATCCAAATTAAGCGGTTTTTTATCTCATAACTCTTCACTATATTATTCTATATTTGCAATGTTTGCTGTAATTATAAATTTTATGAATGTCATCATAACGGTTTGCGTTAATTTTTAGTTGCCGTATTTATTGCTCATCTTTCTCATTTACTAATTTGCTTAAACAAAGATAATTAACTTCTAAAAACCACAAAGCCGGCAATTAAATTTAGCATGTGTTGGCGATATGTGCATTTATTTAAACGTTCACTTTTCTTTTTGAGGTATTTTGCTTTTTTTTTGCTTTAAGTGAACGTATAAAATCACTAATTGCTCTTTCCTCTCCTTTTGACAATTTTGATGGTTGCGAACCTATTAAATCAACGTCTAATTCAATCCTCGTTTTTTTCATAATTTTAAATAATATTAGTGAAATATTTATTCATCAGTTTTAATGCTGCTTTTGTATCAATAATCATTAAGCGACCTCCGACATGAATAGCTCTCAAACTTTTAATATAGTGATCAATTAGTTGAGTCTTTGAAATAAAAGCTATATATCCTTCATTTCCTCTTTGAAATGACAATTTACAGGCAAATGCTACAAGGTTTCCGGGAACACCAGAATAAATCTTTGTTTTTCCTTTGTTAAATGGTGCACTTTCAACTAAATGCATGTAAACATGGTCAGATTTAACCTCCAAACTAATCAGTCCTTGAATAATCGCTTGATTATTAACTATTGTTAGTTTGTAAATATCCCTTTCTGGATATTTAAGTTCCATTTTCCAATCAAATTGCCAATTATTCTTTTTGGTAATATTCTTTAAATCAGCTTGAGTAATCCGTGTAATATCGGTTGGAAAACTATCTCCAGATATAATATTTTTAATTGAATTTGTCAATTCATCAATTTCTATATCAATTCCTAAAGTTTCTCGTTTTCTCATATACAAATATACGAAATTATATCCTTTTTCATTAAATGAATCAATGTTACAGGGGTACTGATTGCATTACCGCCAACTATACCATATATTCTGTTTTTTTATTTCTTATTTACAAACTGAAAAAGTAAAAGATTAAATTGACTATGTTTTGTTTCTTGTTACAATTGCCGATAGGATACCTAAGAAAATTTTGAGCAATTGACAGGATATACTGGATTATTTGAGATACGAATTGAATTTGAAAGTAATACTTATCGGGTTTTTTGCTGTTTTGACAAAAGGAACTTAGTTATTCTATTCAATGGATTCAAAAAGAAAAAACAAAAAACACCGAAAAAGGAGATTGAAAGAGCAATATGGATAAAAAATGAATATTTTGAATACAAAAAGAAAGGGAACAAAAAATGAAAGACATTACAATAT
>JAADFW010000286.1 GCA_013152655.1 Chlorobiota bacterium | reverse complement strand
GTTTAGACAAAGCAATTTTGGCATGTAACACTTGTGTTTCTCAAATAGACAACCCTGAAAGTACCGATGCCAACCATTGGCGTTGTTTAAACGAGAGTATGTGGAGTGAGCATCAAGCTGTGCAAGTAGTGGCATGGCGAATGTTAACTCGTTTGCGTAGTGAAGGCTGGCCCCAAGATTTGTTAGACATGATGTATTTGGACGACGATACGTTAGAATTTTCAAAAGCTACAGGCGAAGGCGAAGAGGATGAAAATAAAATAGTGCACAGAGATGTGAATGGGGTTGTTTTACAAGCAGGAGATTCTGTGGTACTTATTAAAGATCTTAAAGTAAAAGGCTCTAGTATGGTTGCAAAGCAAGGGACAGCAGTTAGAAATATTCGTTTGGATCGTGAAAATGCTGAATATATTGAAGGGAAAGTAGGACCAACACAAATAGTTATAATTACTAAGTATGTAAAAAAAACATAAATAGTTTTAAATTTTATTTTAAAAGGCTTTTAATCTCCTGCTTTAATTGCTGTTCTAAAAAGTGGGTGTTGTCTCGCAATTTTTTTGGTTAATAGCACACATAAAAATAAGAGTGAAACTATATTATGAATCACTTTATCAATAAACATGATAATTATCATAATTTTTGGAAGTCTTAATTTGGTATATTTAAAATCTTTTAAGTGTATAAGAATATGGGAAGAAATTCTAATAAAATCAACCCTTTCGAAACAGGTTACTATACCGAGAACGAATTACAAACAATTGGGTTTAAAGCTATTGGCAAAAATGTAAAAATAGCTAAGAATTGTACCATTTCTGGGCTTTCAAATATTTCTATTGGTAATAATGTAATTATAGATGCTTTCTGCTCAATAATTGCAACAGAAAAGGAACATTTAATAATAGGTTCTTTTATACATATTGGCGCATTTTGTCATTTGCTCGCAAACGCAGGAATTGAACTAAAAGATTTTTGCGGATTATCTCAAGGCGTGAAAGTTTATAGTAAAACAGGTGATTATTCAGGTAATTCTTTAACAAATCCTACAATACCTTGTAAATATAAATCTATAAAAAGGGGAAAAGTTATAGTTGGCGAACATGTAATTATAGGTTCAGGAAGTGTTATTTTACCTAATGTTTCTATAGGTGAAGGTACATCAGTTGGGGCTCTTTCTTTAGTTACCTCAAATTTGGATTCTTGGACTATTTATTATGGAAATCCGTTAAGAAAACTCACTAAAAGGTCAAAAAAATTATTAATAAAAAAAAAGGCTTTTTTAAAAGAATTAAACCAAAAAAATAAATAAAAACTTAAAATAAAGCAATAAACAAAGAGCCTCTTTTACCAACATTTAATTTCAAACCCTTAACCGATTCTTTAATACTTTACGACGAATTGTAGACTATTTTTTATCTTGAATCATAAATTAAGACTAAATTGTCTTGTAATAAACAAAAAGAAAGAATATAAATTATTAAAGAGTTCAAATTCACGCCCTAAAATTTATAAAAATACATATGATAAACCATGTTAAAAGAAACCGAAATTAAAAGTAAAATACGTGGCTATATTATTAAAGCCACATTTGATGATATAAAAAAAATAACAGATAAAACTCTAATTTTTGAAGAAGGAGTTTTAGATTCAATGGGTTTACTTTTTTTAATTGAATTTTTAAAAGAAGAATTTAACGTAACCACGAACGATGATGAATTGGTAGTTAAAAACTTTGAGTCAATAAATAATATTTTCGAGTTTATAAAGAGTAAACTGAAATAACATAACCCCTTTTTTATTTATTATGTGCGGTATTGCTGGATTCTATCAACATAATGACAATACAGATAATAAAATAAATACATTAAGGAATATGCTTACTAGAATTAAGCATAGAGGACCAGATGAAAGTGGTATTTATTTATCTCATAAAGCTGGCTTAGGTAGTGTAAGATTAAGCATTATTGACTTAAGCACAGGGACAATGCCTTTATCTAATTTTGATGAATCTTTATGGATTGTATTTAATGGAGAAATATTTAATTACATTGAGCTTAAAGAAGAATTAATAAATAAAAATCACACATTTAGAACCAATAGTGATACCGAAGTAGTTGTTCATTTGTATGAGGAATATGGGCCTGAATTTCTTAAAAAGTTAAACGGTCAATTTGCTATTGCAATATGGGATAAGAATAAACAAGAATTGTTTTTAGCTAGAGATAGAGTTGGTATTAGACCATTATTTTATACACAAGTTGGAAAATCTTTTGTTTTTGCCTCTGAAATAAAATCACTAATAGAATTTCCGGGAGTAAATTTTAAAATTTCTCCCAAAGCACTCTCTCAATATTTTACTTTTTGGACTTCATTATCACCAAATACTGTATTTGAAGGAATCTTTGAAGTGACTCCAGGTCACTATTTAAAGATAAATTCTAATTCAATTAAGGACAAAATATATTGGGAATTGCCAGTATATAAGCCTAAAGAATATTATAAAATAAATATTGATGAGGCAACAAAAAAGTTTACTACCATTTTTAATGATGCAATTAAAATAAGATTGAGAGCTGATGTTCAAGTAGGTGCTTATTTAAGTGGTGGATTGGATTCATGTATTACAACCTCAAGTATTAAAGAGGTTTCTTCAAATAATCTTAAAACGTTTTCTATAGGTTTTGCAGATAAAGAATTTGATGAATCTTCATATCAAAAAATGGCAGTTGACTATTTTAAAACTGAACACGAGAGTATTGAATGTGGTTTTGAAGATATTGCAAACGAATTTACAAATGTAATTTGGCATACAGAAACGCCTATATTAAGAACTTCACCTGCTCCAATGTCACTTTTAGCGAAAGTTGTTAAGGATAATAATTTAAAAGTTGTAATAACAGGAGAAGGCGCAGATGAGTTGTGTGGAGGATATAACATTTTTAAGGAATCCAAGATTAGATTATTTTGGTCTAAGCAACCTAAATCAAATCTTAGACCTTTACTATTAAAAAAACTCTATCCATATATCCCAATGATGAAAACTGCTAATATTACGGCACTTAAGTTGTTTTTCGGATATAAATTAGAAGAAACCAATTCACCAATTTATTCACATTTATTAAGGTGGAACAATACGTCTCGAATTGTAAGATATTTATCTAAGGATTATAAAAAAAGATTAGATAATTATAAACCAATTGAAGAGTTAGAGAAAGTATTAGAAAAAAAGCTAGAAGGGATAAACCTATTATCTCGGGCTCAATGGATTGAAATACATCTTTTTATGTCAGGTTACTTGCTGTCATCACAAGGCGATCGAATGACAATGGCTAATTCAGTTGAAGGAAGATATCCCTTCTTAGACCATAGAATTATAGATTTTTGCATGAAACTTCATCCTGATATTAAAATTAATGGATTAAATGAGAAATTTATTTTAAAAAAGATGATGAATGGCAAATTACCAACGCAAATTTTAAATAGACCAAAACAAGCATACAGAGCGCCTATTAGAAGCGCATTTATTTCAGAAAATATACCTGAAAATCTTAAAAAATTACTTTCGGAAAATCAAATTAAATCTTTCGGAATTTTTAATCCAGACCATGTAAACCAATTACTAGAAAAAATGAAATCCAAAAAAATAGTATCAGAAATTGATAACATGGCATTAACAGGAATACTATCAACTCAAATACTACATGATTTATTTATTAACAAATCAAGGCCAGAATTAAAAGAAAAAGATTTAGTTGAATTTGATAAAATTATACTAGACCAATAAATTTAAACTTATTTAGTTATGAAAACTGTAACACGTAAACCTTTTTCAAAAGAGATTTTACATATTGAAGATATTGAATCATTTTGTAGCACATTAATTTTTAAACTTAGAAATGATATTGCTAAAAACTTGCAACGTAGAGGCGGAATTGTTGGTATAAGTGGCGGTATAGATTCTTCAGTAGTTTTGGCATTATCAGCAAAAGCTTTGGGTTCAAATAATGTATTAGGAATAATGTTGCCAGAGCAAGACTCTAGTAATGATAGTAAAATCTTAGCCGAAAAATTAGCTGCTAAATTTGGCGTAAATACTTTGGTTGAAGATATTACAAAAGCATTAGACGGATTTAATTGCTATAAACGAAGAGATGAAGCTATTTCAAGAGTAATCCCAAATTTTAATCCAAAAGAGGATAAGGCAAAAATTGAAATTAAGCAAGATATAACGTCTAATTTGCCTCCAGCGTTTTCTATAACTGTAATTAAACAAGATGACGAAGTAATAAGTAAGTTATTACCTGTAAAAGAATATCTTCAAATAGTTGCCTCAACAAATTTTAAGCAGCGCAGTAGAATGGCCATGCTTTATTATCATGCCGAAAGAGTACACTATGCAGTAATAGGAACACCAAATAAACATGAAGTAGAACAAGGATTTTTTGTTAAATATGGCGATGGAGGCGCAGATGTGATGCCTATAGCACAGCTATATAAAACACAAGTATATCAATTAGCAAAACATTTGGGAGTTCCTCAAGAAATTATAGATAGAACACCAACAACAGACACATATACTGCCGAACAAACTCAAGAAGATTTCTTTTACCAAATGCCATTTAAGTCTATGGATTTAATTTGGTATGGATGGGAAAATAATTATTCACCGCAAGAAGTCGGAAAAATAATGGGCAAATCGACACAAGAGATAGAGAATATTTATAAAAATTTCGAAAGAAAAAGAAAAACTACTGATTACCTAAGAATGAAACCTATATTTTAATTTAAGTTATTAAAGATGAATGTTTTCGATTATTTATTTGCTTCAACACAAGATTTTGAAAAAGATGTTGTGCTAGGATTAAAACAATCAATTTCATTCAAAAAACTATATCATGATAGTATAAAAATTGCGTCATATTTAAATAAAACTATTGGTGAGAATCAAAACGTTATATTGATAAGCCCAAATTCAATTTTTTTTATAACGGCATATTTAGGAATAATAAAATCAGGCAATATTTGTGTTCCTTTAAATTATTCTATTGAGCAAAGTAATTTAGACTATATCATTAACACTACCGAGAGCTCAATTATTTTTATTACAAAGAAGTTAAAATCTAAATTAAAATTTAATCCAGATTTACATTTAATTGAGGAAGATGAATCACAACAAATAATTAAAAACCAAAAGAGAGCCAAAAGCAATTTTCATTTTGATGAAAAACGAATAGCCAAAATAATTTTCACATCAGGATCTACAGGCGAACCTAAAGGAGTAATGATAAGTCATCAAAACATTATCTCAAATACTAACTCAATTATTGAGTACTTAAAACTCACCCAAAATGATATAATGTGTGTTGTATTGCCATTCTATTATTGTTATGGTCTTTCGCTCTTACATACGCATTTAAAAGTGGGAGGATCATTGGTTTTAAATAATAATTTTATGTTTATAGGGACTATTATTAGTAATTTAAAAGACTATAATTGTACAGGATTTGCTGGTGTACCAAGTCATTTTCAAGTTTTATTAAAAAAATCTCTAACGTTTAAAATCACAGAGTTTCCAGATTTAAGATATGTTACTCAAGCAGGAGGGAAATTACATGCCATTTTTATTGAAGAGTTTGTAAAAACATTTCCAAAAATAAATTTTTACGTCATGTATGGACAAACGGAAGCTACAGCACGTTTAACCTACTTAGCTCCTGATATGGTAAAAATTAAAACAAGTTCAATAGGGAAAAACATTCCTAATGTGAAATTAAAAATTGTAGATAAAAGGGGAGAAAATGTAGGGGTAAATGAAGAAGGTGAGTTATTAGCATATGGTAAAAATATAATGTTAGGATATTATAAGGATAAAGATCTCACAAAGAGTACAATTAAAAGCGGGTGGTTATATACAGGGGATATTGCTAAGATGGATGAAGAGGGTTTTATTTATTTGGTTTCACGAAAGAAAGAAATCATTAAAGTAGGTGGTAAAAGAGTAAGTCCTAAAGAAATTGAAGCGGTTATTTTATCTATTCCTGAAGTTGTTGATTGTTCAATATCAGGTTTTGATGATGAGCTTTTAGGAGAGGCTATCCAAGCGTCTATTGTAGTTAATAGTAGTTTAGATAAATCACTATTAAAAGAAAAAATACTTCATGAATGTTCAAAAAAATTATCCTTTTATAAAGTTCCTCAGAGAATTATTTTTGAAGCATCAATGCATATAAGTGCAACAGGAAAAAAAATGAAAACAATTAGATAAATATTATGTACAAACTAGTAATAAAACAAGTCATTGATTTTTTGTTAGCATTAATGGGGTTTCTTTTATTATCACCAATCTTTATTATTATTAGTATTATTCTATTGTATTCAAATAGAGGAAAGTTGTTTTTCTTTCAACAAAGGCCTGGTAAAAACGAAAAGCTTTTTAAGATAATTAAGTTTAGGACAATGAATGATAAAAAAGATAAACATGGAAATTTGTTGCCTGATGTTGAACGAATTACCAAAATAGGAGAATTTATTAGAAAAAATTCTTTAGACGAAATCCCTCAGCTTTTAAATGTTATAAAAGGAGATATGTCTATTGTAGGGCCTAGACCCTTATTAGATTTTTACTTACCTCTATATAATAAATATCAAGCCCAAAGACATAATGTAAAACCTGGAATTACAGGTTGGGCACAAGTTAATGGCAGAAATGCAATTACTTGGAACAAAAAATTTGAATACGATGTGTACTACGTTAATAACTTAAGCTTTCAACTAGATATAAAAATTTTGTTTAAGACCATCAAAAAAGTACTTTTTAAAGAGGGTGTAAATAACGATGATAAAAATTTCACGATGCCTTATTTTACAGGTAATGAAGATGAATAATATTATTTTAAGAGAAGAACATATTTATAGACTTAATTAATTTTTGTATCTTTAAAAGGCTTTCAAGTTTTTACCTGCAATTTTTGTTTAGATAGAGTTTTGGTATTGTCTCAAATATTGAATAGTATTTTTTAACCATCGATATACTAATTTAAATTTGGAATTATGAAAACAGCCAACCATTTTCTTAAAGGAATAACTATCTTATTATTCTTAATAGCTACATCTACTTTTTCTCAAGAACAGTTTTATGTAAATGTCACAACAATGCATTGGAATATGAATCTTGATGATTTTTCAATGCATGAATGGAAAGCAGTTGAATTAGAATATCATCAAAAGGTAACAATGAAGAACGAATATATTTTATCTGCTACCGTCTTACAACATCATTTTACAGATGATAGTTCCGAAATTTTATTCGTTACAACATATAATTCTTGGTCAGCCATTGAAGAAGCAACTAAAAGAAATAAAGAATTAGAAAAAGAAGCATGGCCAGATGAACAAGTTAGGAAAGCATTTTTAAGAAATCAAGCAAAATTTTACGCCCATGAGCATTCTGATGAAATATATAAAACAATACCTGGAGCCAAAGGGTTAGAGGAAACCGGTTTACCTTTAATATATTATGTAAGAACAAGCTATTTTGCTTATCCGGAAGATGTTGATGGTGCTATTAGTGATGAATTTATAAGTATGCTTAATGAGTATAACGAAGTAGTAACGGATAAAAATGAATATTATAAAGCATATTACCCTCAAGTTCATTTTTATGGTGCAGATCGCACGGAGTTTTTAGAAGTATTTGTTACAGAAACGCTAGCTGAATTAGAAAAAGGGCTTGCGATGCAAGGAAAACTGTTTAGAGCACATTGGAATGGTGAAGAAAGAGAAAATGAATATAATAAGGTTATGGATAAATACCTAACAGGAATCCATGGCGATAGAATTTTTAGTTCTGTTCCTGAATTGTATAAAGGGATTTCAGAGCCTGAAGAATAAAAAATAGACTTTTTATTTGGAGCTATTTAAACGGAGATAATTAAAACTCTTTTTAAATAGCTTTTGTTTTTCTGTACTCTGAAGAGATTATAAGTTTCACAACTTTAAATTGTCTAAATAGTTTTATTTGTTCGCTTTTGAAAATGATTTTGCCATACTTATTTATTGAGACCTCTGGTTGTTTGCCAATGTGCGATACAGGAACATCTGCACAAATGACACAATTGTTTGCAAAAAAAATTAAAATAGGAGAAGAATTTATCTAGGAAAGTTTCATAGGTTCAAAATTTATTGGTAAAATTGAAGCGGAAACCACTTTAGGTAGTCAAATAGCAATAATTCCAAGTATTAAAGGTTGGGCAAAGGTATTTGGGCATAATACTATTATTAGTGATGATGATTCTTTTGCATATGGTTTTCAAGTAATTTGATTTAGTAAATCAAATCATTCCCGAATTAATCGGGAATCTCATAAAATGAGTAAAAATGAGTAAAAAAGTAATTGTTATTGGAGGAGGAATTATAGGATTGTGTTCTGCCTATTATCTTCAAAAAGAAGGGCACCAAGTAACTATTGTAGATCAATCAAATTTAGATGGAGGCGCATCGTATGTTAATGCAGGCTATTTATCACCAAGTCATATTATTCCTTTGTCTGCTCCAGGAGTAATGAAAAAAGGATTAAAATGGATGTTTAATGCATCAAGCCCTTTATACATAAAACCGCGTTTAGATTTAGATTTTATAAAATGGACTTGGGCATTTAATAAATCGTGTAATGCAAAGCATGTTTCAAAATCGGCTCCAGTAATTAGAGATATTTCTGTATTTAGTCAAGAGCTATATGAAGATATTAAAAGAGATGAAAACTTTACGTTTCAGTATGAAAAGAAAGGACTCTTAATGTTATGCCAAACTGAAAAAATGTTGGAGGAAGAATTAAAAATGGCAAATTTGGCTCAAAGTCTCGGGCTAGAAGCAAAAGAAGTTACCAAAGAGGAAATAAAACAACTAGAGCCCAATGTTGAAATAAATGCCATTGGAGCTGCATATTTTAAATGCGACCACCATACGACTCCTCAAGAATTTATGACCGAAATGAAGGCCTATTTAAAGGAAGTAGGTGTAACATTCTTTATTAATGAACAGGTTAAAGATATTGATGTTAAAAACGAAAAAATTTATACGATACATACAAACAAACAAAAAATAAGCGCAGACGAGTTTGTTTTGGCAGCAGGGACATGGAGTTCTATTTTAAGTAAAAAGCTAGGGTTAAAAATTCTATTACAAGCGGGAAAAGGATATCGGATTAATACCGAGAAACCTACTGGAATTACCATTCCTGCAATTTTAGCTGAGGCTAAAGCAGCAGTTACGCCAATGCATGGTTTTACCCGTTTTGCAGGAACTATGGAAATAGCAGGAATTAATGATACTATTAATGAAGTAAGAGTCGATGCCATTGCAAATGCAGTTACCCGTTTTTATCCTAATATAAAACTTACTCAAGAAGAAAAAACCCAAGCGGCTTGTGGGTTGCGTCCTGTGTCCCCTGATGGGTTGCCGTATATTGGAAAATCAGATAAGTGTAAAAACCTTACCATTGCTGCTGGACATGCTATGATGGGTTGGAGTATGGCAACTGCAACAGGGAAATTAGTTTCTGAAATAATTTCTGAACAAAAACCATCACTAGAGCTTACTCCTTATCATCCAGATCGGAAATTTTAAAGCTTTTAGTCGTCAAGATCTTGATGAAGATTTAATCGCATGTTAATCATATGTTTAGAAAAGCCAACTTTTTCGTAAGCTTTAATGGCAGATGGGTTTTTGTCGTAAACATTTAATCGTATTTCGTGAATATTTCGATACTTACACCATTCTATAAGTGCTTTAATAATTAGCTTATTTAATCCTTTTCCTCGGTGTTCTTCTGAGACGAACATAAAGCCAAGGTATCCTTGTTTTTGGTGTTTTAAATAATACCTGTCGTTTTTTATTTGAGCATAACCAGAAGCTACAATTTCTCCATCTAATTCAACAACATATATCTCAGAATCATCACTAGTTATCAATTCAGTAATATCATAATAGTTAATATCACCGTCTTTTATGGTTGGATCCATCGGACGTTCTGTTTCGATTATACCTTGTTCAAATTTTAGAAGGGTAGGTAAATCTTCTAAAGTTGCTTTTCTAACTGTTTGCATAGACTAACTAGAAATAAGCATTAAACATACTATAAATTTTAAGAATTCCAAAAATTAGAACAAGTGCAACTGCTCATTGTTATTATAAAATGTTAGTCTGTTTTTTATAAAACGCATCCTGTTGCTTTTTCATGAGCTCGCGAGCCATTTTCTTTTTATAAGCGAATAATTCTTCTTCGGTAGAGATATCGTCATAAACACGATCATTTATGGTATTATCAGCATGTAATAATACACGACGTTGGTGTTCGTTTTGTTGTGCCCAAGTTTTTAATTCAGATTCGCTGTCTTGGGTTTTAATATCATATTCTGCTCTTGGAGACAACAATTTGGCAAATATTGGAGAGGTTTCTATGGCTAAGAACAATAAGAATATAAAAAATGAAGGTAACCAAGGCAATGTCCCTAAGGCATTAACGCGAGCCATTAATCCATCAAAATTATCTATAATAGGTTGTGAAGTGGTAACTTGAGTGTTATAATCATTTTGTAATTGTACAATTTGAGTTTCGGTGGCTGCAATTTTTGCTTTATTGGTTTCTTTTAATTCTTGCAACTCAACTAGCAATGCATCATGCTTATCCCGTTTTTCTTTATAAACTGGCCCTTTACCTAGTAACATAGTGCCTTCACGACCTTCGGCTTCAGCAATATAAGTATCATATAAGGTATTTACTTCTGCTTCTTTAGTGTCAATGTCATTTTGAAACGATTTAATATCGTTTTGCAAACTTTCAATTTTGGGCGTAAACTGTTGCGCGATTTGATCTTTATTAGCAAGTGTTAAATCGTTTTTCTGTTCTAATAAAACTTGATTGATTTCTTTTTCAAAGATTTTTAGTTCTAAAGGTTTAGCAATAACCACAGCAATAATAATAGCTAATATAATTCTAGGAGATGCATGTATAAGCTCGTCGATAACATTTCCTGTTTTTTTTATGGTAGAGACAATGTATCTGTCTAAATTAAAAATGAGTAATCCCCAAATTAAACCAAAGAAAATTGAAGTAAAAAGATTGTCAAATACAGTATATAGCGCATAACTGGCGGCAATAAAAGCCATTAAAGCGGTAAAGAAAACCGTAGCGCCAATACCTGCATATTTATTTTGTTCGCCTTTTGAGCACTGCTCCAAAACATCAGTATCTGAGCCTGAGCAGATAATAAAAAATTGCTTTAACATAACGTGTTGATTTTGATTGATTGTCTATTAGAACGTAAGAAACAGTTAATTGTTACAAAAAAGCCTCGAAAATCGAGGCTTTAGCTTA
>JAADFW010000285.1 GCA_013152655.1 Chlorobiota bacterium | reverse complement strand
TATTGTTCAGTCTTATACAGAAGCACTTAATCTAAAGCCGGAAGAACAATACCCTAAAGATCAGCTTTTACTTGTTGAAAACCTTATTGCTGAAAATTTGAAAAAAGAAGCTGGTAAAGAAGAAATAGAGAAAGCATATAAAGGAGCTATTACCGAAGGCGATGATTATTATTTTGCTAAGAACTATATTGAGGCTAATGCAGCATATGAAAAAGCACTTTCGTTAAAACCGGAAGAAAAATATCCAAAAGATCAGATTTATGAAATAAGTAAAATATTTCAAACGCAAAAAGCAATTGACGAGAAATACAAAACTTACATAACAGATGCCGATGTACTGTATAAGACTGAACAATATGCAAAAGCTAAAAATTTATACAAAAGTGCTTTATCAATTAAGCCAAACGAACAATACCCGAAAGATCAAATAGTTTCTATTGATGCATATTTTAGTTCATTAGATAATATTACTCAACAATATAATAATACAATATCTGCTGCTGATGATTTTTTTAATACTCAAGATTTTAATAATGCCAGGGCAAAATATGAAGAAGCATCAGGTTTAAAGCCTAATGAAGATTATCCTAAAAATCAAATTACCGAAATTGATAGAATTCTTCTTTCTCAAAAAAATGCTGCTTCTGAAGAACAATTGCGCAATGAACAGTATAATTCAACTATTTCAAAAGCTGAGCAATTATTTAACAGTAAAGAATATGCCGGTTCAAAAAGAACGTTTGAGCTTGCTTTAAATATTAAGCCAAATGAGACTTATCCTGTTCAAAAAATAGGAGAAATAGATGCTATATTAAAAGACTTAAAACAACAAAGAAAAGAATATGACAATATTATTGCAGCAGCTGATAAAAAGTTTTCTTCAAATAAATACAATGAAGCTAAATCATTATATAATAATGCTCTAAATCTATTTCCCGAAGAATTGTATCCGAAAAGTAAAATTGAAGAAATTGATTTAAAATTAAGTGCCCTGCTTTCTGCTGAAGAATTGAAAAAAGCAAAAGAAAAAGAATATACAAATAATATAAGAACTGGCGATAGCCTTTTTGCCTTAACAGCATATAATAAATCTAAATTGGCTTTTGAAAAAGCATTGCAGTTAAAGCCAAATGAAAAATATCCAAAAAACAAAATTGATGATATACTAAATGAGCTTGAAAAAATAAAATTGTTAAATGAAAAATATAACACTTTAATTGCTTCAGCTGATGGTAGTTTTAGTACAAAACAATATAAGGAATCAAAAACTTCGTACGAAAAAGCATTAGAACTAAAACCGGAAGAGCAATATCCAAAAGAGCGATTAATTGAGGTCAATCAAAAAATAGCTGAACAACAAAAATTGCTTTCTGATACTAAAAAGCTAAATGAACAATATAATAATTACATAACAAGTGCTGATGATGCTTTTAAACAAAAGAATTATGAATTAGCAAAAACAAATTATCAAAGTGCGCTCAATTTGAAACAAAATGAACAATATCCAACAAATAAGATTAAAGAAATTGAAGATATTTTTTATACTCAAAATCAAGTAAAATTATCTTATAAACAAGAAATTGAAAAGGCTGATAACTATTTTAATTTAAAAGAGTATGAATTTGCAAAAACATATTTTGAAAAAGCACTTGCGATAATTTCCACTGAACAATATCCGAAGGACAAAATAAATGAAATTGATAATATTTTGGACGAATTAAAACAAAAGCAAAAATCATATGATAAACTAATAGTAATAGCAGATAAAAAATATAATGATAAAGAATGGACTGAAGCTAAAAATAATTACGAGAATGCATTAACAATATTGCCTAATGAAGAGTATCCTGCCAATAGAATTACTGAAATAAATAAAATATTAGATGAAATTAGATTAGCAAAAGAAAACAAAATTAAAATTGAACAAGGTTATGCTGAAGCAGTAGCACAAGCCGATTCAAAGTTTAATGCCGGTAATTATGCAGAAGCAAAAAATGACTATACGAAAGCATTGAACTTTAAGCCGGATGAAAGTTATCCTAAATCGAAAATTATTGAAATAGATGATTTACTTGAAAAAGAGCAAAAAAACAAAGAAACTACTTATAATAGAGCAATAGCTTCTGCCGACAGCTATTTATTTCAAAAAAAATATAGTGCAGCTAAATCAAATTACAATAAAGCACTAAACATTTTTCCCGATAAAGAGTATCCTCAATTAAAACTTAAAGAAATAGATGCCCTCATAGCACAAGCTGCAGCTGACGAAGCCAAACAAGCTGAATTAGATAATTTATATAATAAAACATTATCTGATGCCAATGATTTTTTTAAAATAGCCGATTACGTTAGTGCTAAAGCAAGTTATCAAAAAGCATTAAATTATAAGCCGGATGCAACATTTCCTAAAAAACGCTTGAAAGAAATTGAAGATCTTATTAAACAACAATTACTTGGCCAAAAAAGAAAAGCAAAAGCAAAAGCAAATAGAAGATTCCAAATCAAGCTTTGCTAAAGATGAAAACTTTGATTATAGTGGTGAAGAGCGTAAAAGCGATTTCCTATCAAAACTCGCCAGAACATATCCTGAAGGCAAAACTGTTGAGAATTATAATAAGCCAAAAAAGAAAATTCTGCGTATAATTATTAATCATAATGGAATTGCTAAAGAATATATAAAAGTGCAATACTCTTATGGAACCTTTTATTTTAGAAATGGACAAAATATATCACAAGGTATTTTTAATTCCGAAACCCGTGATAAATAATTTATTTTCATACAACTATGATTACAAATAGCAAAAGATTTTTTTATTTTACAGGACTTTTGCTTTGCTTATACTCATGCTCTTCGATACAACGAAATGACAAGGATTTAAATTCAGGAAATATTGAAAAGAACCTATATGCTAATAAATTTAGAATACAAAAATTTAAGGATTATTCAGTTTTAACTATTGTTAATCCGTTACAAAATTCTGATAAATTATCCTTCTCCTATCAATTAGCTGAAAATCCAAATTTTATTCCTGATAGTGTTATTAATGAAAACATATTCATAAAAACTCCTGTATCAAGAGTTATCTGTCTTTCTACTACTCATATTGGGTTTATTGAGGCATTAAACGAGACAAAAACAATAATTGCTGTTGCCAATGGTAATTTGGTTAATAACACTAAGGTTATTAATGCTTTAAATAAGCAGGAAATTATAGATATTGGCAATGATAGAAATTTAAACTATGAACTTCTTTTAAACCTTAAGCCTGATATAATTTTTGCTTATGGTATTGGAGCTGAAAGTCTTAAATACATTAATAAATTAAATGAATTAGGATTAAAAGTAGTGATAATAGCTGAATATTTGGAAGATAATCCTTTAGCTAAAACTGAATGGTTAAAGGTTTTTTCTTTATTTTATCAAAAAGAAGAAGTTGAAAAGAAAATATTCAATAAACTAAATAATAATTACAAAGATTTAATTGTATTGGTTAATAAAACTCTTTACAAACCAAAAATATTAACCGGACTACCCTGGAAAGGAATCTGGTATATTCCCGGAGGTAAATCGTATTTGAGCAAATTAATAGAAGATGCCGGGGGTGACTACTTATGGGCAGGTAATCAGTCAAAAGAAAGCCTTCCGCTTAGTTTTGAAGAAGTATTTCATAAAGCACAAAAGGCTGATATCTGGATAAATACTGGTGCGGCAAATACTAAACCTGATATCCTTTCTGTCGATTCCCGAATTGCTGATTTTCCAATTTTTACTAAAAATGAAATTTACAACAATAACGCCATACAAAACAAAATGGGAGGAAATGATTACTGGGAATCCGGTATTGTTCATCCGGATATTATATTAAAAGACTTGATAAAAATATTTCATCCGGAATTATTGCCAAATTATAAAACTGTATATTACAAAAGAATAATTAGTAATTAATTGAAAACAAAAACGATATATACATTTTTACTACTATTATTTATTTTAATAGGCTTCATAATACTTGACATGGTTTCAGGCTCGGTTAAAATACCTGTTTCAAATGTTATTAATATTCTTTTTCACAATAATTCAACAGAATGGGATTCAATTATCTGGAAAATTAGAATTCCTCGTATAATTACAGCCATATTGGCCGGAATGGCATTATCAGTAAGCGGTTTGCAAATGCAAACCATTTTTCGTAATCCCCTGGCAGGGCCATTTGTGCTGGGTATAAGTGCCGGTGCCAGCTTAGGAGTTGCTATTACAGTTCTTGGATTTAGTAGCATTTTACCTGTTTACTTTTTTGGAATTTCAGGTAATTGGTTAATTATTCTTTCAGCATGGTTTGGTTCTGCAATAATATTAGTTATCATTCTTATAGTGTCTTTGCGCGTTAAAGATATAATGACTCTATTAATAATTGGAATTATGTTTGGAAGTGCAACCAGTGCTATTGTTAGTATTCTTCAATACTTTAGCAGCGAAAATTTGCTTAAATCATTTGTAATATGGACTATGGGCAGTTTGGGTGGAGTTAGTCAGAGTCAGCTAAATATAATGAGTCCGGTTATATTTATTGGAATCGTTATGTCGTTAAGTTCAATTAAAATATTAAACATTAGTCTTTTAGGCGAAAATTATACTAAAAGTATGGGACTAAACCTTAACTTTTCAAGAATTTATATATTCTTAAGTACCAGTATATTAACAGGAACAATTACAGCTTTTTGCGGGCCTGTTGGCTTCATCGGAATTGCTGTTCCTCACCTTACCAGAATGCTATTTAAAACAACCGAGCATAGTATTTTAATTCCGGGAACAATAATAATTGGGTCTATTATTATGCTTGCAAGCGACATTTTTTCTCAATTGCCTCCTTCAAATACAACATTGCCACTTAACTCGGTAACAGCAATTATTGGCGTTCCAATTGTTATATGGGTTATAATTAGGAATAAAAAATTAGTTTCAGTTTAAGATTTGCAAACACATGATAAGTAAAACAAAATATAGCATTGAAACTAATAATATAAATATAGGATATCAAAATAAACAAAAACCTATTATCTTATTAAAAGAGCTGAACTTAAAGGCAAAAGAAGGTAATTTAATTGCTTTAATTGGCGAAAACGGAAGCGGGAAAAGTACTTTTTTAAGAACTCTTTTACGATTACATAATTCTTTATCAGGCCAGGTATTATTATTTGATAAGCCAATCAATTCATATTCATTAAATAAACTTGCCAGGCTTATTAGCTTTGTCTCAACAGAAGTTATTTCTATTCAAAATATGACTGTTTTTAATTTAGTTTCAATGGGTAGATTCCCATATACAAACTGGATTGGAAAGCTTTATAAGGAAGATAAGGATATTATATATGAATCTCTTTCATTGGTTGGAATGGCCGGTTTTATTCATAAAAATATTGATGAAATTAGTGATGGTGAAAGGCAAAGAGTATTAATAGCAAGAACTTTGGCGCAAGACACACCTGTTATAGTTTTAGATGAACCTACCTCCTTTTTAGATCTTGCCAATAAATTTGAAATTATTCATTTATTGCGTACGCTCGCTGTTGAGAAGAATAAAACAATCATATTTTCAACACACGATTTAAATATTGCTTTGCAAGAAGCTGATTTATTTTGGCTTATAAAAAATAATAATATTGTTGAAGGAATTCCTGAGGATTTAATTTTAAATGGAAAATTTGATGAATTATTTGAGAATTCAAAACTTAATTTCAATTCGGAAACAGGTTTTTTCTCAATTAATAAAAATAATAGCAAAAATTTAAATTTTACTTTAAGCGGAACAGGCAAAGTATTCTTTTGGACTGAAAAAGCCTTAATGCGTACAG
Organism: Chlorobiota bacterium; assembly: GCA_013152655.1. Classification (GTDB taxonomy): domain Bacteria; phylum Bacteroidota; class Bacteroidia; order Bacteroidales; family B39-G9; genus JAADFW01. The sequence continues at coordinate 36,372 of JAADFW010000285.1, read as the reverse complement.
GATTTAGAATAAATGAAATAGGAAATACAGATGGTGAAATTTTAATTGAAAATGAAAATAATAAAGCAATATGGATTTTTTCTGTATCTGGAAAATCAGATAAATTTGATAGTATTGAACAATTAATTCAATACATAAAATTGAAATTTAACCTTTAGCATATGTTAAAGTAATAATACTTATTTAGTTTTTATGTAAATTTATGATTTTGAATTTAAATTATTGTGTTATGAACAATGTAATTAAAAAAGTAACTTCTTATATTTTAATAAGTTTAGTATTAATTTTTACTATTCTGGCTATTTTAGCTATCTGGGATGTTATTAGTATGGAAGATGTTATAAGAAAAATACTTACTTCTTTATTTGTAATATTTATATCATCTGTTGTTGTGCTTTTTATTTTTGCTGTACTTATCAGGGATAATGAACCAATTGATAAAAATTAATTATAACGCTTTTAATGAGGGTACTTAAAGAAAATAGTATTGCTTTAATAATTGATATTCAGGAAAAGCTTTATCCTTTTATATTTAAGAATTCAGAGTTGACTCATAACTTGGAAATACTTATTAAGGGCTTAAAAGCTCTTGACATCCCGTTTATAGTTACCGAGCAGTACACAAAAGGGCTTGGCCCTACTATTGAGCCGGTTAAATTAAATTTAGGCGAATTTGAAGTTAATGAAAAAATGTCATTTAGCTGTTGCGATAACCATCAGATAAATGAGTCGTTGGCATTTAATGCAAAGTACAATGTTATTATTGCAGGTATTGAAGCTCATGTTTGTGTGCTTCAAACTGTAATTGACTTAATAGAATCGGGTTATAAGCCCATTGTAGTTGAAGATTGTATAGCCAGTAGAACTGAAAACAATAAAAAAATTGCCATTGAACGAATGCAACAGGCAGGTGCTATTATTACTACTTATGAATCAATATTATTTGAACTTTGCAGATATTCAGGCACAGATGTATTTAGAGTTATATCAAAGTTAGTTAAGTAGTGATTTTGCAAAAAAAAGAGGCCCTTTTATTAGCCTCTTTTTTTTATCAGATTTATATTAATCAATATTGGAAAAATACTTCATAAATTGAGCTCTTTGATAAGCTGCAGGATTTTTAATGTTTTTATAGCTCATTTTACCCCTAAAATCGTCAATGGAAGAATATTCAAATTTTTCCATCCAGGCTTCCATTTCATCTAAAATATGTTTTATTTGCTTATTGCCGTTTTTATATAAGGTTGAGCATATTTGAACAGTTTGTGCGCCTGCCAACAATTGTTTAATAGCAGCTTTTCCATCATGAACACCCGTAGAAGCAGCTATTTCCATTTTCTTAATTTTATCGGCAATAATTGCAACCCAACGCAATGATAATCTTATATCGCCGGATGAACTAAAAACATCAGATGAAACCAGATGAAAATTATCAATATCAATATCGGGCTCATAAAACCTGTTGAATAAAACAACTGCAGATACGCCAAGAACAGACAAACGGTTTACAATATTAATTAAATTAGTAAAGTTATAACCAAGTTTTATAACCAAAGGTATTGAAATACTTTGACTGACTTTTTCAACAATATCAAAATAAGTTTGTTCAATAACCGAAGCTTCAACATTTTTGTCGGTGGGCAATATATATATATTTAATTCTAATGCATCGGCACCTGCTTCTTCAATTTTTTTTGCAAATGAAGTCCAGTCTAATGGCGAAACACAATTAATGCTGGCAAAAACAGGGATGGATAGTGTAGCTTTTGCTTCTTCAATTAGTTCAAGGTAAGCTTCAACAGAGTTGCTTTTTACATAATTTCTAATATAATCTTCCGTTTCCGGATGTTCTTCACTGTTACTTATTAAATGTCCGGCTTCAAATTCAATCTGCTCTTCAAATAAAGATTTTAGCACAACAGCTCCGGCTCCGTTATACTCAAGATTTTTTAATTTTTCAACAGAATTAGTTAATCCTGAACTACTTACTATAATAGGGTTTTTTAATTTTAAACCCAAATAACTTGTTTCTAAATTTATCATTTGTAAATTAATTTTTCAATCATTTTAAAAATCAGAATGAACAAAAATAATGATTACTTCAAATATTCGACTCTTAAATTTAAATTTATATTTTATTTTTATTCAATCTGAAAAAGCATCCATTAATATCTTGCCCCAAAAATTGAGCTTCCAACCCTTATCATGGTACTTCCTTCTTCAATAGCAATAAGGTAATCGCTTGACATGCCCATAGAAATTTCACTAAAAAAAAGATGCTGAATAAAAAATTCTTTTCTCAATGTGTTAAAAACATTTTTTAATTGTTTAAATTCCTTTCTTATTTGTTCTTCATCAGTTGTATAAGTGGCCATCCCCATTACTCCAACTATTCTAACATTCTCTAAATTTTCATTAAAATATGCATTTATTATTTCTCTGGCCTCAATTAAATTGCATCCAAATTTGGTTTCTTCTTCAGCAATATGCATTTGAATTAAACAATCAATTGTCCTGTGGTGTTTTGTGGCTTCTTTGTTAATTAATTTTAACAATTTCAGGCTGTCAACCGAGTGTATTAAAGAAATAAATGGGGCAATATACTTTACTTTATTTGTTTGCAAGTGCCCTATCATATGCCATTGAATATCTTTTGGCAATTCTTCATATTTTTGAACCAAATCCTGAATTTTATTTTCACCAAATATACGTTGTCCTATATCGTATGCTTCCAAAATTAAACTATTTGGTTTTGTTTTAGAAACAGCAATTAGTTTAACTTTTTCAGGAATAGATTTTTTTATTTTTTTTATATTTTCAGCAACACTCATTTGATTGGATTTCTATGTTTATTTAGCGTATTTAATAAAACGTTTTAAGATTGTTATTACGTGAAAGTCTGACTGAGGAATCTACTTATTTATCATGAGATCTCCCCTCCTTCCCGTAGCCATCGGAAATTCGTTGAAATAACAAAAAGAGCGATTTTCTTATAAATACTTTTTAAACTTATTGTTTTGCAAAAGTAGATATATTTCTTACAAATTACCATTAATTAAAAAAGAGGTTTTTCAACCTCTTTTAATGTTTTAATCTAAACTGTGTATAACTAAGCCACTTCGCAATTTTGGCTCGAACCAGGTTGTTTTTGGCGGCATAATATTTCCGCTATCGGCTATATCAATTAATTGTTTTAATGATGCCGGATATAAAGCAAAGGCCACTTTCATTGAACCCTGGTCAACTCTTTTTTTCAATTCGTTTAACCCTCTAATTCCTCCAACAAAATCAATTCTTTTAGAAGTTCGCAAATCTTTAATGTCTAATAAAGGATCTAATATTTGTTTTGACAAAACTGTTACATCAAGCACACCAATTGGGTCGTTATCAGCAAAAGTACCAGGTTTAGCAGTTAGTTTGTACCAATTATCCTCAATATACATACTAAACTCATGCAATTTAGAAGGTTTATATGTTTCTTTTCCTATTAGCTCAACTACAAACGATTCTTTTAATTTTTCAATAAATTCTTTAGTTGAATACCCATTTAAATCTTTTACAACACGGTTATAGTCAATTATCATTAACTGGTTATCAGGAAAATGAACTGCCATAAAGTAATTATATTCTTCCTCTCCTGTATGATTTGGATTTTTATTTTGTTTTTCCAGTCCAATACGTGCAGCAGCAGCAGTTCTATGATGTCCGTCAGCTACATAAGTAAATGGAACCTTAGTTGCAAATAGTTCTTCTATCTTTCTGTTTTTTTCAGCATTATTAACCGGCCAGAAATGATGGCCAAATCCATCTTCAGCAATAAAATCATATTCCGGATCTTCATTATTAACTATGCTTTCAACAATATCATCTATTTCAGCTACTGCTTTATAAGAAAAAAACACAGGTTCTATATTTGCATTGGTATAACGTGTTAGAATCATCCTGTCTTCTTCTTTTTCAGGACGTGTCAGTTCATGCTTTTTAATAATTCCATTATTATAATCTGCACAGGCAGCAGCACCAACAATACCGTACTGAGTACGGCCATTCATGGTTTGTGCATAAATATAATATTTTGGTTCTTCATCCTGTACCAGCCATCCGTTTTTTTGGAATTTTTCAAAATTCTCAACCGCTTTGTTATAAACTATTTCCGAGTGGATATCTGTTTTCGGAGGACAATCAATTTCAGCCCTTGTAATATGAAGCAATGATTCTGGTTTTCCTTCAGCCATTTGTGCTGCTTCCTCGCTATTCATTACATCATAAGGTAAACAAGCGAGGTTTTCAACAATGTTTTTTGGTGGACGAAGTCCTTTAAAAGGTTTTATAATAGCCATAAAATTTACTTTTTAATTTAAAAATTAGAATTATATATAATACTTTAATTTACTTTAAAGGCAACATCGCCATTTTCTAAAAAGTTTACTATTTGCGTTGCAGCAGCAATACCTGCATTTATGTTTGCTTCAGCAGTTTGTGCTCCCATTTTTTTAGGAGTAAAGAAAAATCTGCTCTCATATTTTTCGGCAAATATATCTTTGCAATCAGGGGCAATATCAGAAACATATTTAAAGTCATTTCTTGTTTCCATTATTTTCAATAATCCATTTTCATCTATTACCTCTTTTCGTGCGGTATTAATTAAAGTTCCACCTTCAGGCATATTATTCAGCAGGTTAAAATTAATAGAGTTTTTAGTTTTATCGTTAGCCGGAATATGCAATGAAACATAATTACAAGTTTTATACAATTCCTCAACGCTATTAACAACTTTTACACCATCAGCTTCAATAACAGAACTCTCAATAAACGGATCAAAAGCATAAACTTCCATACCAAAACCTTTTGCAATATTGCCAACTAATTTACCCACATGGCCATAAGCATGAATACCAAGTTTTTTTCCTTTTAACTCTGTGCCCGGTTTACCGTTGTAGCCGCCACGAGCAATTAATACCATCATTCCAAGTGCTAATTCAGCAACTGCATTTGAATTTTGTCCCGGGGTATTCATTGCAACCACATTATTAGCCGTTGCAGCTTCAAGGTCAATATTGTCGTAACCGGCTCCTGCCCTTACAATAATTTTCAAGTTCTTAGCTGTGTTAATTACTTCTTTAGTTGCTTTATCACTTCTAATAATCATTGCATCAACATCTGCGACAGCATTAAGCAAATCTGCTTTATCGGTATATTTTTCTAACAAAACAGTTTCATAACCTGCTTTATTAAATACTTCTTTTATACTGTTAACCGCTGCCGGAGCAAAAGGCTTCTCGGTAGCTATAAGTACTTTTGCCATAATTTATAATATATTTAATTGTTAATTATTTAATTCTAAATTATTCAGTAAATTTATAAAAAGATACTTTTCTAGTTTTTACTTTCAAATTCTTTCATTACTAAAACTAATGCTTCAACACTTTCTTTTGGCAGGGCATTATAGGTTGAAGCTCTAAATCCGCCAACTGAGCGATGGCCTTTTATTCCAATCATTCCTTTTGAAGTAGCAAATTCAAGAAAATCTTTTTCTAATTCTTTATACTCTTCATTCATAACAAAACAAATATTCATAATAGAACGATCATCAGGATTTGTTACAGTTCCTTTAAACAATTTATTTCTTTCAATTTCATCGTATAAAATTGTAGCTTTTTCAACGTTCATTTTATGCATTACGTCAATTCCTCCTTTATTTTTAAGCCATTTTAAAGTTTGAAGTGCTGCATAAACAGGTACTACCGGAGGAGTGTTAAACATAGATCCTTTTTCAATATGAGTTCTATAATCTAACATAGTAGGGATTACCCTGTCAACTTTACCAAGAGCATCTTCTTTAACAATAACAAAAGTTACGCCTGAAGGTGCTAAGTTCTTTTGAGCCCCGCCATAAATAAGTACATATTTAGAAATATCAACGGGCCGGCTAAAAATATCAGAAGACATATCAGCAATTAAAGGAATATTTACATTCATATCTTCCTTAATTTCAGTACCATAAATAGTATTATTTGTAGTTATATGAAAGTAATCAGCATCTGAAGGGATTTCATAATCTTTTGGGATGAAATTAAAAGTTGATTCTTTTGATGAAGCAACTTCAACCATTTCACCAAAGTTTTTTGCTTCTTTCAATGCTTTTGATGCCCATGCTCCGGTATTTAAATAAGCAGATTTCTTGTTCATGAAATTGTACGGAACCATGGCAAATTGTGTACTTGCTCCGCCGCCTAAAAATAAAACCTGATAACCTGACGGAATATTTAGAATCTCTTTAAACAGATTTTGTGCTTCGTCCATAACTGCAACAAATTCCTTGCTTCTGTGCGAAACTTCCATTAATGATAATCCTGTATTTGCAAATTCATGGATTGCTTTTGCTGTTTCTTCAATCGTAAATTGAGGTAAAATAGATGGTCCGGCGTAAAAATTATGTTTTTTCATCTGAATGGAGTTTTTATATGTTAATAAACTATGTTATAAATATTCTGCGAAAATAAGATTTTTTCCTTATTTATTTAATGATATATAGCAGTTTAGCTTAATAATTATTTACTTATGCAATAAATAAACTCTATGTGTTAAGTTATACATCTATGCATTGCATTGTGATGAGTAGAAAACTTAAGATTTGTTGTTCTAAAATGACAATTTTGAGATTAATCCGGCTTTAAAAACAGGAATTTCAATAAAATCATTTTTTTGTAAACAGAATTTAATATCGTCTTCAGCACCTAATTTGCGCAATCTGTCAACATGTTCGGCAGCATCTAAAAAAGAATAGATACTATTTTTAGCATTATCCCAAAGCAATACAGCAGCCTGAACAACATCTTTAACCGATAAGAAAGTATTGGTTTTAATAAGTGATTCAGCTAATGCTCCGGCAAACAATATATCTTCCATGCTAAAGTTGCCTTTCCAACCTGAACAAAGTATTATTATATCGTTCTTACTTTTATATAAATAGCTGCTTAATGAATCAATATTCAGGAAAGAACCAATTAAAACTTCTTTATACGATTCGGCCTTTTTTATAGCCGGTGTTCCGTTTGTAGAGCTAAAAACAAGTGTTTTACATTCTATCTTATTGGTAGAAAATTTTTTTGGAGAATTACCAAAATCTGCAAAATCAACCAGAGCTCCGTCTCTTTCAGCAGCAACAAGATAGCCTTTCTCTTTATATTCTCTTGCTTTATCAAGGGTTTCAACCGGAATAATTTTATCAACGCCACTATGAAAAGCTGCACATATTGAAGATGTTGCACGTAAAATATCTACAACTACAACAACCGATTCTTTTTGTGGAAATAAATGAAATAACTCCGGGCTAATACAAATATCAATGTTATTCATAAATAAGTAAGCAAATGAGAAATTACAAAAATAACCGGTTATAGCAAGGAACTATAAAAAAAATGGTTACAGAAAAATTGATTTAATTAACACAATAATAATCAATTATCTACATTCTTTTTTTGAAGTAAAATATAAATAATTGGTAAAATACCAACGGTATTAAAAACAGCCATGCAAATAAACCAAATTAGATGATTATTTCTGGCAGATTTCCACATACCGATAATTTTCCAGACAATATCCCATACTGATAAAACAATAATTGTTGGAATAAACCACCATAAAATAGCTTGAAAATCAAAATCCATATTATTTTAGTTTTAGAGTTTTTTACTAACTTTTGTAGATTGGCAATTTTACAACCTTTGCTTTCAACTTTTTATTTCTGATTTTAATATAAATTTCCGTATCAGCTTTCCAAAATTCTTTTGTCAGATAGGCCATTCCTATTCCTTTTTTCATCATTGGCGACATGGTTCCGGAAGTAACCTCACCAATAAGGTTTCCATTTGCATCAACCACTTCATAATGTTGCCGTGGTATTCCCCTGTCAATCATCTCAAACCCCTTTAACCTTCTTGTAACACCTTCTTCTTTTTGCTTTAACAAGAATTTTTTATCTATAAAATCTTTATGATCAACAAATTTTGTAATCCAGCCTAATCCGGCTTCAATTGGCGAAGTTGTATCACTAATATCATTTCCGTATAAACAGAATCCCATTTCCAATCGTAAAGTATCACGCGCTCCTAAGCCAATTGGCTGTATTCCAAATTCTTTTCCTGCTTCAAAAACAGCTTTCCATAATTTTGGGCCATCTTCGTTTGCGACATAAACTTCGCAACCACCTGCCCCTGTATAGCCGGTTGTAGAAAAAATAGCATCTTTTATACCGGCAATATTCAATTTTTTAAATGTATAAAATTCCATGTCTTCAACAGGTTGGCCTACAATTTTTTGCATTGCTTTTAACGCTAACGGCCCCTGAATAGCTAATTGACATATTTCATTAGAAGCATTATATAGTTCTTTCCCTTCAGTAAAACCAAAAGCTTTTCCCTGTTCAACACACCAATTCCAGTCTTTTTCAATATTAGCAGCATTTACAACCAATAAATAAGTCTCTTCGTCAATTTTATACACTAATAAATCGTCAACAATTCCACCTTTTCCATTAGGAAAACATGAATATTGCACTTTACCGTCATATAACACAGAAGCATCGTTTGAGGTAACTTTTTGGACAAAATCAAGTGCTTTTGGCCCTTTTACCCAAAATTCACCCATATGAGAAACATCAAAAACACCTAATTTTTCCCGAACAGTAATATGCTCATTGTTAATTCCAGTGTATTCAACAGGCATATTATAGCCAGCAAACGGAACCATTTTGGCTCCCAATTCTATATGAAATTGTGTGAAAGCTGTATTTTTCATTTAAATAAATTTTAATTTTAAAAGATGCAGCAAAGGTAATATTTTAGCTTAAACGAAAAGTTTTTGCTTTACGAAATCATCTGTTTGAAATACATAAAATATGAATTTATTCTACTAACTTTTGAAAAGTTTCTTCTATATCGCCTGGTGTACTCATAATTTGAGTAAAAGTTCCCATAGTTAGTTCAGGCCAATGTAAAGCTATTCTATATCTTCCGTTTAACATTGTAGCTGCATTATTTTGTAAAATAATTTCGTAAGGCATAGCTGCAACATGTTTTTCTCCAATAATAGGTAAAAAATGAGCTTCGCCATCTTCTGGGTTTAACAGGCCAATTCCGAAAACAGCAACTTTTTTATCATTTCTTATAACTTCATAAACTTCAATGGTATTCCCTGTTTTTTTAGCCAAATTGGCTTTAATTATTTTTACTCCTTGTTCAAAAGATGTAAATTCTTTTAGTTCAACAGGATCGGTAAAATAAGGCATTCCGAACATATAGTGATATTCCCAAAGTTCTTCTTCGTCAACTTGTCCGCCAAAGGCTGAAAGATTTGAATTTACAGATTTCAAAGTATTTCTAATCTCATTGTTTATGGATGCTAATTGAGGTTTATAATTCTTTAAATCTTCCATTAAATAGGCATTGAATAAATACATAGGGTTAACAAAACTAATTTCCGTTCCGTTTCCTGTTTTGTAAAAACCAACTTTCATTACTCCGGCCATCAATCCCCTGTCCTCCTTTTGTAGTACAATATCTTGCAAATCTTTTCGGGTAAAAGCAACTACATACAAATTTGGATTATTTCCGGGTTTGTATTCGCCAATTATTTTAAAATTACTATTTTCCAAAGCAGATTTTACTTTTTGAACTGATGTTGGAATATCAAACTGAACTGTGCCCAATTTATAATAAGCAGAAATTAAATTTTCAGAAAAACCATAATTTACTATAATAACAAAAGCAAAAATGGCAACAATCAATTTTTTTAATAATATAGAAATCTTCATAATTACATATTTTAATAGTTAATAATTTAAATGTTCTAATTTATTGCTATGAACAATTCTATAAAATGATTTATGTCATATAGTTGTAAAGAGTGAAGAGTGAAGAGTGAAGAGTGAAGAGTGAATTTTGTTATTAGTTAGATAGCGAAAGGGTTAAGTAGTGGTGTGAATAAATACAATTTTATTGCAAACCTATTTCATACAAGACAGTAAACTATTTCGAATCTTCGGTTTGCAAGTTAACAGTAACAGAATAATTCGTGTTAGTAAGGGAGTTATAAACAAAAAGGTCTCTTTTAGGCCATTCATTAACATTAGCAACAATATTACTCATTAACTTATTCAGTTCAATTGTGAAATCAGAGCCTTTCCATGAACTTGTATTGGTAACAATAGCCCAGCTAATACTATCGTTTTGATGTTTTATTAGAGCCGAAGTACCTGCTAAACTTCCGGTTCTCCACCATTTTTCTTTGCCGTTAGTTCCCCTCCAGCCCATTGACTTACTTTTATAACCTAAATTTATCATTTGGTTAACAGACTGTTTAGACAGAATATCATACTTTGAATTATTATTATCAATGGCAGAAACAAGTTTTAATAGTTCAGAAGGTGTAGCAATCCACCCGCCAGCAGAGCTTAGTGCTTTAAGGTCGGTTCCGCCGTATCGATGCGGAACTTTTATTCCTGTTTCATAAATTGATATGGCAGAATCAGCATTAATTGGCTCATAATAAGTTACTTCGTTAGGAAATTTATTTTTTTCTAAATTATTTCCAATTTTCATATTATAAATTCCTAACGGATATAATATGGAAAAATTTACGTAATCTTCGTAACTGTTACCGGTAATTTTTGTAATAATTTTGCCCAAAACTATGTACGAAAGATTTGTATATGATGACCAAGTACCTGGTTTAAAATGCAATTTTTTAGATAAAGCAAATTCTATTATTTGAGAAGCTGTAACCGGTAATTCAACATGCATTTGTTTAGCTATTGAGTTCTGAATGAATAGATGATCACCCCACCTCGTTGTCCAACCGGCCGAGTGTGTTAGTAATTGAGATACAGTTATATCCTCTACCCTTTTGTCTTTGTAATTTAAATAAATTGAATCGTTAAGAATTCCATCTTCACCAAATACTTTATCGTTAAGCTCAAGTTTATTTTCCTCTACTAATTTCATTATAGCAACTCCGGTTACTAATTTTGAAACACTTGCTATTCTGAACAAATGAAAAGGTTCAACAAGTATCTTATCTTTTTCGTTAGCTAACCCAAAGCCTTGGGCATAAACAAGGTTGTCATTTTTCATTACAGCAATGGAAGCACCTTTTATTTCCCATCTTCTTAAAAACCGATTTACCAGTTTTTCAATTTTATAGTTTTCTTTAATTGAACCAATTTCATTAGTAAGCCCATTGGTAAATGAACGCCATTTATAATTATGTAATTCTACACCGGAAATTGTTTTATCATTTGTATTTCCGCTAATTAGAATGATAAGAAATAAAACAATAAGAATTGTTTTGTATTTAATTTTGACTCGCATTAATATTTGTAACAGTTTTCTAATGCAAAAGTGTGAAAATTAATTCAATAACTCACTAAAAAAACGTTTAAATTTATCATGATTAACTGATACACAAATCCTTGCATTATTTTCAACCGATTTATCATTTTTTAAAGTAAAAAAAGATAAAGGAACACTCCCTATTTTAGCATCTAATAGTTGCTGATAATTCTTGTTTACAATAACGAATATACCAATGGGCTTTGCATTTGTATAAAATTCGGAGGCAATAATTCCATTCTCAATTAAATAATTAATATTTTTTGATATGTGTTCAACTGTAGTTTGCTTAAAATCAGTAGTTGCTTTTTTGCCTTCTTCTGTTTGTAATAATCTTTCAACCAGCAATTGCGAGAATGCATTTATGCCATTTGTATTATATAAGAGGTTTATATTAAATTGCTCGTTAAACTCTTTATTTAACGAATGAACAAAACCTATACGCTGTCCGCTTAAACCCAACGACTTTGAAAAACTATCAGTTATTATAACATTTTCAAAAGCTAATAATTCACTATAAAGCATGTCGGAATTATCTAAAAATAATCGTCTGTAAGGGCTATCCCAAATAATAGTAACGTTATTTTTATTTAAGAAATTAACAATATCAATCAATTCATTATCGTCAATTTTTGTACCTAATGGATTATTTGGGTCACAGATAATAATGGCATTGTTTTTTAATTGCTCAATATTTTGTTTAATATAGTCGAAATTGAAATAAGTAGAAAAAGGTGTATTATTAATTTTCATAATGTTAATGTAAGCACCCCAAAAATACTCAGCTATAAATATTTTCTCTACATTAATTGTTCTAATAATTAAATCTAATGCATTCATGCCCCCATTGGTAATAAAAATATTTTCCGTACCGGAATTATTGTGAAAATAAACCGAATTAATAGCTTTTTTAAGGCCAATGATGCCACTATTTGCAGGATATACCTGAAGTGCATTAGAATTAAAGTCAATTAAAGGAATTACGTTAGTGAGGTTAATGTTTACAACAGCATTTATTCCGCGGTTTAAATACAAGAATTCGCGGCCTGTTTCACTACTCATCTTTTTTAATTGTTCACCTATTCCGACTATTGCAGAATATTTTGCACCTGATTTTTTTATACGCATTAGCTCAAGGTTTAAAAGTTATATTTAGATTAGATATGTAAGAACTTTATTTAACTTAAAACATTGTAATTCAATAATATAATAGTACGCAATTATTAACTAATTTTAATCGCACAGCTATAAAAAAAGAACATAGAAAAATTTTAATAAATTTAAGATGAAAATGAATAGAAAATCAAATTGTTCTTCTAAATAATAACTAAAAACACAACAAACGTTTGCGGTTTTTTTACCCATATCCAATTTTATGGAATTATGTTATTTGCTTTGTAAATGCAAAAGATAAATTAGCTATATTCTGCCAGTCTAATTCCTGTAAATTGCCATCTTTCATGTAAATAGAAGAAATTTCTATAGTGAATTCGTACTTGTGATAATGGAGTTGCACAAGAGCCACCACGCAAAACCATTTGATTAGCCATAAATTTTCCATTATATTCGGCTAAAGCCCCTTCGGCAATTTTAAAATACGGGTATGCCAAATATGCACTATTAGTCCATTCCCAAACATTACCAAGTAATTGATTAACTGATTTATGAGCCGGAATTGGTGATAAAATATTTTTTTCCAAACAATTGCTGTCAGTTTTATTATTTGCAAATTTTTTTGCAGCTACTTCCCATTCAAATTCAGTTAATAATCTTTTGCCTGCCCAGGTTGCATATGCATCAGCTTCGTAAAAACTAATATGGCAAACGGGTGCATGTAAGTCAATTTCTCGTAAACCACCTAATGTATAATAAAACCATTTTCCATCTATGTTTTTCCAAAATAGTGGAGATTCAATATTATTTTCGTTTATCCATGTCCAACCATCAGAAAGCCAGTGTCTGAAATCTTTATAACCATCATTTAATATAAATTCTAAATATGCTTCATTAGTCACAGTATGTTTTGCAAATTTAAATGCTTCTAAATAAACCTTATGTTCTCCTTCTTCATTATCAAAATGAAAATCAGGCCCATTATAGCCAATTTGGTAGATACCTTCATCAACTTTTATCATTTCATTATTTAATGGTTTATTAGCCTGAAAAATGTTATTCTTAAAACTCTGATATGACGGCAAAACCTTATTTTGATAGAGAATATATTTGATGTCAGTTATCAGAAGCTCTTGATGCTGTTTTTCATGATTTATGCCCAATTCAAGAATTGAGTATATTTTTTCAACTTCTGATGAATTATTTTCTAAAAATTTTACTAATTCATAATCAACATACGATCTGTATTCGTATATTTTTTTTAAAACAGGCCTGGTTTGATTACCCCTTTCAAAGCGATTTGTTCTATCGCCCAGAGTGTTATAGTAGCTATTAAACAGAAAAAAATAATCTTCATCAAAAACCTTATAATTTTTGTGAAATACTTTTAAGATTAATGCTTCGTAAAACCAGGTAGTATGGCCTAAGTGCCATTTAGGCGGACTAACATTTTCAGTTGGCTGTGAAAGATAATCTTCCGGTTCTAATGGTTGGCAAATGCTTTCTGTTTGTTGTCGCGTTTCTTTAAAAAACTTAATAAGGCTAAGCTGTTTTTCCATTTTATTAATGCTATTTTAAGTAACTAATTTATGCTAAATTAACCAATTTAGAGGTTTTATTAAACTATAAAAATAAAATGATATAAATAAAAATAATTCTTTAACACACAAGCGTTAAAAAAAGTTTAAAAACACAACAATCATTCGGGGCTTTTGCATAAATTATTAAATTGCTACTGTTTAAATAATAGTAATAATTTTTATTTTTTTAATACGTAACAAATATTTAATATGAGTTTAAATAAGTTTCAATTTTTATTAAGACATTCTAAAATTTATAGAATATTTATACTGTTTTATATAGTTATAATTTCATTTTCAAGTATTTCCTGTAGTAACTCAGAAACTGAAAATCATGTAAATAATAGTAATAAGCCTGTAATTTCTGATATTTCTGTTGTAGAAAGTTATAACTTAATAAAAGCTAATAGTAAAAATAACAATTTTGTTATATTAGATATAAGAACTCCCGGTGAGTACAATTCCGGATATATTGAAAATGCTGTTAATATTGATTTTTATAATACTGATTTTTTAACTCAATTGAACGAGTTAGATAAAACAAAAAAATATTTAATTTATTGCAGGTCGGGAAATCGTTCCGGAAAAGCTTTAGCAAAAATGAAAGAATTGGGCTTTAAAGAAGTATATAATATGCTCGGCGGAATTATTAAATGGAATTCAAATAGTTATCCTCTTGTAAAATAGGTTTTATTGTTTTTTACTTTTTTTATGATTACGCATATCTTTGAGGAATATTAGTGTAGAACCATACTTGATTCCTGATTTGTGATTATATCTGCTAATATTATATATGATTTTAACATGTTTAAATATACTTTTATAAGCATTCAGCAAAGAAAATGCAGGTTCATAAATATGAGCTGGTTCTGAATTTACTCCATTTATTTCTAAGATTTTAATTTTTTCACCTTTATAGAGTTCTTCTAATGAGTTATATTTTAAATCGAAACGGCCATAATAAAAGCCTTTTAAATCCTTAGCTATATTATCAAAAACACTTACTAATTCTTTGTTGATTAAATAGTTTC
Organism: Chlorobiota bacterium; assembly: GCA_013152655.1. GTDB lineage: Bacteria > Bacteroidota > Bacteroidia > Bacteroidales > B39-G9 > JAADFW01. The sequence continues at coordinate 21,258 of JAADFW010000285.1, read as the reverse complement.
CATTTAAAAATACTGTTCCCCTATTATGATTGCCAATTGGTTCCAGAAGAATTTTTTCTCCCTTAGATATGATTTTGTTTAAAATATTACTGTATTTTTTTGTTAAATAGTCAAAACGCATTAATGACCTTAAATCTTTCTTCATTAATTCTTGCAATGTGTGTTTCCCATCTCCTTCTATTATTAAAAATTTACGTTTAACTACTGAAGAAATATGGCCTTCATTCTCATTTGGATATCGATAATATAAGACACCTATTTCATTATCAAAATCAATATATTCCTGAATAATAATGCTTTCTTTTATAGTATTAAGATATAATTCAAGTGCCTTTTTTGAAACAATTTTTTCAACCTGAATGCCACGTTCTCCAACATCAGGCTTGGCTATAATCGGGTAATTCAATTTATTCAATTCTAATAGTTCTTCTATTTTATTTATTGAGAAAGGATATTTAGCTAAAATAGAAACAGGCTTGAAATCACTATTTACCGAATTTAAAATTTCAGCTTTTGACATGCCAAAAGCCCCACCATACTTCATAGATGGATTTGCAGCTGAAAAATAAACTAATGATTTTGCCTTTATAGCAAAAATAAAACTATATAGTAAAGCAGGAAAATAAAGAATATAGTAAGGCCAGAATTCGTAACGAAAGATTTTTATAAAAAATAAATAAAATCGTTCTTTAATACTTAACATGCTTAAATATTTGGAAGCCTAAAAGTAAAATACATTATTAAAATAACTCAAAATTTGGCAGTTTTAATTTCCAAACAATTCAATTGTTGAAAAAAAATCATTCCATGCCCACCAGTATGCTTTGAATGATGTAGGTGAATTTAACTTTTCTCCTTTTAAAGGCCCTTCAACTGCATAACCAAACAAATCCCATTTGTTCCCTTGGTTATCTGCCATTATTACCGGTAATTCATTTTGTACAGCATAAAAGTTTAATCCGTTTTTACGGTAAAATGCATGAACATAATCTATTGAATTATTACCAACAATTATATATGATTGTTCAGTATAAAGATGCGTTGAGTCATTAAAAAAATTATTTGTAAATATTTTGAGCTTATTTAATCCGGGAATTCCAAATATTCTGTCTCCTTTTGGAATGTTAAAATCAATATTAGTATTATCCGAATTATCCTCATCTTCTTCATCAATAATAGGTTCATTTTTTTCATAATTTCCACCTGAAACAGTAGCATCTTCATACAATTGAAAAACCATAGCTTCAGGGTAATAACTGGTTATTGTATTCCAGTTAGTCTCTATTAAAGTAACTCTTTGGGGAATAATTCCTGCATTTTTCCCTTTAACACATATTGATAGCATTTGTGACCAGATGTCACCAGTTTTTGTATCTAAAGGCAATAAATTACTTTTATATAACATGCCAGAAGCTCTATATTCAGCGGTATCATGACCATTTATCCTATTCCAACTTAATGCACTCATAGTTTTTGGACAAAGAGAAACCATATATTGTAAATCATCAATTACATCATTTACAATTTCAATACTATAAATGTTTACAACAGGAAAAACTTTCACAGTATTGTTGTATTTAACAGCAAATACTTTATCATCTAAATTAAGCTTATCCTCTTCCCTTACATTAATAAATACAGGTTTACTTACTAAAGGAAAATTATTATTTAACTCACCAATAATGTAATCCGTATTAATATCCCAGGAACTTAAGTTAGTATTATTAAATTCATTTTGAACATTTACATCACTCTTATCACAAGCAAAACTCAATAACAATATCATGGAAAACCAGAAAGTTTTTTTCATATTTAAAAATACTTAAACAAATTGAAAGGCAGAAAATTACCAATGAACCTTAACCGAAATTTAACAGCATTGGTAAAAATTAGTTAAATAGAATAGCTGAAAAAGGCAAATTTGTAATTTGATATTTAACTATTGTAATTTCATTTTTAACTTATTTGTGCTTATTTATTGACGGACTCTAATTATATTTGAACTTGAATTGATACAAAATAGAATTAATCTTATGAACACACAAAAGGAATATACACGGTACAGGTGGGTTGTGCTTATTGCATTCATGTTAATTAATATTACTATTCAAATTCAGTGGCTATCGCATGCTGCTGTTGTTCGGCCTGCTGAAGTATTTTATAAAGGGCAATTTAATGTAAATTCATTCTATAATATTGATTTTCTGGCAACTATTTATATGTTGATATTTATACTGTTTAGTTTTCCTGCTTCGTATATTATTGATACATATGGAATAAAAAAAGGGATTGGCTTTGGGGCAATTCTTGCCGGAATAAGTGCTTTAACAAAAGGCTTTTTTGCCCAGAATTTGCAAATAGTTATGGTTAGTCAAGTGGGGCTTGCAATTGCACAGCCGTTTATTATTAATGCTGTAACTGCTTTGACAGCCCGCTGGTTTCCTCTTAAAGAGAGAGCTTTAGCTGCCGGATTTGCTGCTTTAGCTCAATATCTTGGTATTATGGCCGCTATGCTAATAGCTCCAATTATGATTGGCTCTAATCCGAATAAGCCCGGTTATGGTACCGGTTTTGATAAAATGTTAATGCTATATGGAATTATTACTGCTATTACTGCTGTTTTAGCCATTCTATTTATTAAAGACAAAGATTACATTACGGATGCCAACAATCAAAATTACAGACTTAAGTTTAAAGAAGGGTTAAAACATATTTTTAAGCAACGCGATATGTTGTTAACCATTTTATTATTTTTAATTGGTTTGGGCATATTTAATGCCATTAGTGCAATGACAGATTCAATTGCTGCCAAAATAGGCGTAGTAGATTCAGATGGCTTAATTGGTGGATTAATGCTTATTGGCGGCATTATTGGGGCTATAATTATTCCTACTTTGTCCGATAAGTTTCAAAAAAGAAAGCTGTTTATTGTAATTTGTTTGGCAGGAATGGTACCAAGTGTTTTTGTACTAAGTTTTGCTAATATTTTTTCAAGCAACATTAGCAGTATTTATAACATTGCTTTAACAGCTTCCTTTTTTCTTGGATTTTTTGTAATGAGCGCCGGGCCTATTGGTTTTCAATATGCTGCTGAAGTAAACTATCCTGCACCGGAATCAACTTCGCAAGGATTGCTAATGTTTTCAGGCCAGGTTACCGGAATAATTTTTGTTACTGCCATGAGCATTAAAAACAATATGTATTTAGAGTCGTATTTAGTTGCTTTTGTTTTTCTAACTGCTATCGCGTTTGTTGGAGTTTTATTTTTAAAAGAATCGCCTATGGTAGGTAAATAACGAGATATTTGAACTGTTTTTATTTAATAAAAATTTGCTTTATTCATTTTAGCCCATAATCTTTTTGATTGTTCTTTTGAAAATGACAGAATTTCTTGTTCATCAACTTTTACAATTTCACGATTTTTTACAATAAATTCACCATTTGAAATAACATTGGTAATATGTCTGTTTTCAATGCCAAATAAAAAATGGCCTAAAAAGTTTCCTTCATTAAATTCAGTAGGTGAATCGTAATCAAAAATAACGAGGTTATTATCCTTATCCCCTTCAAAATCATTAGTTTTTAAATAACGATGCACATTCCTAAATCGTTGATAAATACCCTGATAATTAATAGAATCAAATCCTTGTCCGACAAAAAAAGCTGCCTTGGCACTTTGCAGTATATTACTATGCATTCCGTCGGTTCCGAGCATAATATTATTACCAAGGCCAACAGAATTAAAGTATCCTACATTATTGTTTAAATTGCTTTCGGTATTTTGTACAATCCATGCATTAGAGTTGGCAACTAATTGCTTTTCATTATCGTTTAAATGTAAGCAATGTCCTAAAATTGACTTGTTCATTTTTAAAATGCCAAACTCATTTAATCTTTCAATTACTCTTTTTTGGTAATTCTTTATTGAAAATTTCTGGTCGTATAAATCTTCAGCTACATGAATATGAATACCTGAATTATGCCTATTTGCCAAATCAACCGCTTTTTTTAAAGTTTGATTACCAACCGTAAATGCTGCATGTAGCCCAACCAGCCCTTGATTTGAGTTTAAATAGTTTTCCGATTCGTCCAGGCCTTTGTTAGCATATTCCAATCCGTCCCTGTCAGTAATTTCATAGCACAATAGGTGTGAAACTCCCACTCTGTCAAATGCTTTGGCAATTATTTCCAATGAACCTTCTATTGCATATGGTGAAGCATGATGGTCAATAGCAAATGTTACCCCGTTTTTTGCACATGCTATGGCTGTGGTTAAAGCACTGGCTTCAATCATTTCTTTATCAAGCGACTTATCTAATGTCCACCAGATATATTTTAATATTTCAAGAAAATTATCCGGCGATTTTTTAGGTGCTCCCATTCCTCGTGCTAAAGCAGAATATATATGATGATGCCCTAAAGCAAAAGATTTGGTTACATATTTTCCTGAACAATCAATGATTTCGTATTTCGTTTTATCCAATTCGTTAATTGAATTAATAAATGAAATACCTTTACTTAACTCATTGTTAATTAAAACATTAGTGTTTTTAAATTGTAACGTTTCCCAATTTATAAAAGTTGCATTTTTAAGTATTATTGGCATTTTTATTAATATAAAAAATATTGAAGATTGTATTTTATTTTGGTAATATCCCAAAAAAATTATTAAAATTCCTATGAAATTTATGCCCTCCTTCCAACGGATTAGCAAACATATATAAGCATTTATTAGCTATAATATTTAATTTCTTTTCTTCAGCAAATTGAATAGCTTCTTTTGTTTGAGCCCCCTGTTGAATCCATACATGTTTAATTCCTATATCATAAACTTGTTGAATAACTTTTAAGGTTTTAGCTTTAGGAGTTGTAAGTATAACTGCATCAATCTTTTTAGGTACAGATTTTAAATCAGGATAGCACTTTTCACCTTTAAAATCCTCTATATTAGGATTAATTGGCGTTAAATTAAATTTTCTTTTTTTAAGTTCTGAATACAGTGTATTTGCAAAGTGCTTCTCTTTTCGCGAAACACCAACAAAAGCATAATTTAATTGATTTAAAAAGTCATCAACTGCTTTTTTTGTAACTTTTTTCATTTATTTTTTTTATTTCTTAAAATAGGTAGTCTGGTACGTCTTTTTCCATCATACTGATAAAATGCGTTTGCAACCGCAGCTGCCGTGGGGACTAACCCTATTTCGCCAACACCTTTTGCTCCGTATGGCCCAACCGGGTCGGGTACTTCTACTCCTTTTACAATAACTTCAGGCATTTCGTGGGCTTTTAAAATTTTCAGGTCACGCATTTTATCACTTACTAAAAAACCATTTTTCATTTCCAGTTCTTCCGATAAAGCATATCCAACACCCATGTGCACAGCGCCTTCAATTTGACCTTCAAATAGCTTTGGGTTCATTATTTTACCTGCATCATGCGCGGCAACAACTTTTTCTATTTTGCCTTCTTGGTTTAAAACACATAATTGAGCTGCATAACCATACGAATAATGCGTAATTTCGTTATCCGGCCTGGTTCCGGGCTTATTTGTTTTATCATAAATAAAACTTCCGTTATAAACTTTACCTTGTAACTCTTCTAATGATTTTGACTTTAAATCATTGAACAATGCTTTTGATGCATCAATAATAGCATTTCCAACAAGGGCGGTAGCCCGCGATGAAGTGGTCATTCCCGTTTTAATTTGAGCATTTGTATCAACCACAACTTCAATAAACTCAGGATTAATTCCGGTTTCTTCAACTAAGGTTTGCAAAGCCATGTTATGCACACCTTGTCCCATTTCTGTCCAACCATGATGCAACCGAACATGATTATTGCTTAAAATTTCAATTTTAACATTTGAAAAATCAGCCATTCCATTCCCAACACCGCTATTTTTTATAGCACAAGCAAGCCCTTTATACTTTGCTTTTTTATAATCAGATTTTAAAGCATTTAAACATGCTCTGATTCCAACTCCTTGTAATTTTTGTCCTGTAGCAGTAGTTAAGCCATCAATAAGTGCATTGTCGTAACGAAATTGCCATCGGTCAAATCCGCCCATTTCACAAAGTTCATCTAAGCAACTTTCCAACGCAAAAGCAACTTGGTTTGCACCAAAACCACGCATAGCACCACTGGGTATATTGTTGGTATAAACCGTCTTAGCTTCCAAATCAATTACCGGAACATAATAACCGGCAGTAGCATGCCCGGCAACACGTTCTAAAACTTTTGTGCCAACTGATGCATAAGCACCGGTATCGCCTATTGCACGAAGTTTTAAGGCAGTTAGTTTACCATTTTTATCACAACCTACTTTCATATCCATATAAACCGGATGGCGTTTAGGATGCATGCGCATTGATTCTTCACGCGTTAAGGAAAGTTTTACTGTTTTTTGTAATAAAAAAGCATATAAAGAAACATGTCCCTGAACACTCATATCTTCTTTTCCTCCAAAACCACCTCCGTTTGGCACTAAAATTACCCTGACATTATTTTCTGAAATTCCAAGCAAACTTGCAACTTGCCTCCTGTCTTCATAAACTCCCTGGCTTTGGCTATATAATTCAATCCCATTTTCATGAGGCATAGCAATGGCAGTTTCTTTTTCAAGAAAAGCATGTTCAATACGCTGTGTTTCATAAGTTCCTTCGGCTGTAAAAGCAGATTCTTTTAAAGCTTTTTCAGCATCTCCCCTTTTTATTTTAGTGTTTTCTAATAAATTTGATTGGTTTTTATGAACCTGTGGAGCATTTTTCAAAATAGCTTCACGTGCATCAGTTACCGGCTCTAATACTTCATATTTTACTTCTATTAAAGAAACTGCTTTTTTTGCTATTTCATCTGTTTCGGCAACAACTCCGGCAATTACATCGCCAATATAATGTGTTGTCTGGCTTTCTTCAATCATTAAAGGCCAATCGTTGAAAATTAAACCTATTTTTTGTTTACCCGGAATATCTTTAGCAGTGAAAACCCGGATAACTCCTTGTAATTGTTCAGCTTTTGCTGTTTTAATTGATTTTACAACAGCTTTCGGATAATCGCTGAATTTTAAAGCAGCATGAACCATATTCTTATAGCGTAAATCATCAACAAAAGCACGCTCGCCTATGGCAGTTTTATAAGCATTATATTTTTTGTATGACTTGCCAACATTTGCTTTATGCTCAGAAAATTCAACCGGTTGATTATTAGTAAGTTTCTTAGCAGCAAACTCAATTCCATCTAATATTTTTTTATATCCGGTGCAACGACACAGATGTTGTTTTAAAGCATTTTTTATTTCAGTTCTTGTAGGATTAGGATTTTCTTGCAATAAAACTTTGGTTCGCATGATAAAACCGGGTGTACAAAAACCACACTGAACAGCACCTTTTTCAACAAAAGCTTTACCGATGGTTTCTTTAATTTTTTCAGGAAGTCCTTCCATAGTAAGTACTGCGGCTCTATTCAGAGTTTTCATTTTTGTTACACAAGCCAGTTTTCCCTTTCCGTTTATTTCAACTAAACATGCACCACAAACCGCCTGCCCTGAACAACCGTCTTTTGCAGCCGTTAAGTTTTTTTCGTTACGTAAATATTTTAGTAAGGTTAATTCATCATTCCCTTTGTATGAAACAGTTTCTCCGTTTAATTTAAACTCTATCATTATTTCTTTATTTAATCTTCAAATATATTCTTAAGATTTGCAATGTCTGGTTTAACAGCCTCAGGAATATTAATAATTTCTTGCACACTATTTAAATCCTTTAAACCGCTTCCGGTTAATAACACCACATTTTTTGTATTATCCATATTGCTGTTTTCGTATTGAAATTTAAAGAAACCTGCAAAAGAGGCAGCAGCAGCCGGTTCGGCAAAAATACCATAATGTCCGGTTAAATATTTTGATGCCAATAAAATTTCATCATCGGTTACCAAAATACTTTCTCCATTGTACTTATGTAAGTATTGTTTTGCCATGTAATAATTACGTGGAATATCAACAGCAATTGAATCAGCTAAAGTTTTTGACGGTTGGCTTTCAAAATTCTCTTTAGTCAGATTTCTAATTATATTACTACTATTAAAAGCTTGTACTGCAATAATAGTTGGCATTTTATCAATAATTTTCAACTCTAAAAGGTCTTCAAATCCTTTGTAAACACCTGAAATAATTACTCCATCGCCAACCGGAACAAAAATACGGTTAGGAATTTTATAATTTAATTGCTGAAATAATTCAAAAGAAACGGTTTTCTTTCCTTCTATGGTAAACGGATTAAAAGCTGTGTTTCTGTTATAATAGCCGTACTCTTTGGTTGCTTCAAGACTTAGGTCAAAGGCATCATCATAAGAGCCGTTAACAGGAATTATTTTAGCACCATACATTACAATTTGCGTTAATTTAGCTTTTGGAGCTGAAGCCGGAACAAAAATAATAGCTTTTTGCTTTTGCGAAGCACAAATACCGGCCAGCGACGAACCGGCATTTCCGGTTGAGGCGGCAATTATAGTATCAATATTATGTTCTTTAGCCCAGGCTGAAACTAAATAAGATGCCCTGTCTTTAAATGAAAAAGTTGGATTTTGGCTATCGTCTTTTAAATACAATTGCATTGTTTGTGAATTATTTTCCGAAAATTCAACTTTATATAATGGTGTATTTCCAACTTTAAGGAAAGGAAAGTTATTTACGGAATTAACCGGCAATAAATCAATAAAACTATTATGGTAAAGCTTATCAAATAAGTTGCTATCAGTATTTCGTTTAATTTTTCTGTAATTATAAATTGTTTTCAGAACTCCTTTGGGCGGATTATTTTTAGAGTTTTCTTCTGAGCATGAAGGACATTGATAAAAAACACCTTCTTTTTCATAAGATTTTCCACAATTAATGCACTGATAGACGTATTTTAACATAAAATAAAATTGTTTTAACAAAGGTATAAAAAATTGATATTACTTTGTTTATTAATTAAATAGATAAGTTTGGTTTATTGGACATAATTAAAGAAATAATTACTTTTACCCCATTGCTAATTTAAAAATAAATAAATGGGTGCTTTTCATGCTTATGATATACGTGGTATTTACAATACAGATTTTAATAAGGAAGATGCTTATAAGATAGGTTTTTTTCTACCTTCTTTACTAAAAACCAATAAAATTCTTGTTGGGCGCGATGCTCGCCTATCATCTCCTGAAATATTTGAATATTTGAGCAAGGGAATAGTTGATAGCGGTTCAGATGTATATGACTTAGGACTTTCAACCACCCCCATGGTGTATTACTGTACGGCTAAATTCAATTTTGATGCATCGGTAATGATTACTGCTTCACATAATGCCAAAGAATATAATGGCTTGAAAGTTTCAAAAACAGGTGCAAGACCGGTTGGCTATGATGTAGGCTTAAAAGAATTGGAAAAGCTGATTACTGAAAAGGAGGTAATACCAATAGAAAAAAAAGGTAAAATAATTAGTTTTAATAAACGTAGCGAATATATCTCATTTTTAAATAGTTATAAATCGGATATTGACAATTTAAATTTTGGAATTGATTGTTCAAACGGAATGGCTTCTTTATTAATAAAAGATATTTTAGGCACAAAACCCGACTATATTTTTGATGAATTAGATGGCAATTTTCCTAACCACGACCCTAACCCTTTGATAATAAAAAATGTAGAAGCACTACAAAATCTTGTTATTGAAAATAAATATGACTTGGGAATTATATTTGACGGTGATGCTGACAGAGTTATGTTTGTTGATGAAAACGGAGAATTTGTTTCACCTGATTTAATAATCGGGTTAATGGCTCATTATTTTCTAATAAATAAAAAAGGAAATGTTTTGCAAGATATCAGAACATCAAAAGCCGTGGGCGAATATATACAAAAATTTGGTTCAACTATGCATACATGGCGTGTAGGAAGAGCTTATGCAACTCTTAAATTAAGGGAAATTAATGGTATTTATGGTGGAGAATTAGCAGGACATTATTATTTTAGAGATTTTTATTATTCCGATTCAGGAATTTTAGCTGCTTTAATTGTTTTAAATGTTTTAGCTAAAATGAAGAAACAGAATAAAACATTTTCGCAGTTAATAGCTGAAATAAAGTCTTATTTCAATTCAGGCGAAATAAATTATAAAATTGAAAAAAAATTAGATGCTATGAATGCATTGAAAGAATTCTTTGAAAAAGAAGAAAAACCAACTGCATTTTATGATTTTGACGGATACCGGCTTGAATTTAAAGATTGGTGGTTTAATGTTCGCCCATCGAACACAGAACCCTATCTTCGGTTTTTAGCCGAAGCAAATGATGAATTATTATTAAAAAATAAATTGAAAGAAGTTGAAAGTATATTGGGTAGTTTTAAATAATACTGATATATTTAATAATTAGATAGTTGCAGTATTGATAAATATGATATTTTTTTTGATTAAATACCAAATAGCTTAGATAAAACGATTTGATTTATGAAAAAAAATGTTTTATTAGGCAACCGCAAATTTTATTTATAGTCTTACGAATGAACTGGCAAAAAAGAATAGATTGGTCTGACAGGGCAATGGTTGAAAGAATAATTCAATCATGCATTAGAGGCGAGAAATATAGCCAGAAAGTTCTTTACGAAGCTTTTTATGGAAAAATGTTTGCCATCTGTATTCGCTACACAGGTAATTACTCTGAAGCACAAGATGTTTTACATGATGGTTTTATAAAAATATTTACACGTTTAAAAAGCTTTAAAAATGAAGGTTCTTTGGAAGGTTGGATTAGGCGAATTGTAGTAAATAATGCCATTGATTATATCAAGAAAAGGAAAAAAGTATTTATTGATAATATTGAAGTTAATATATTAGAAAATATTGAAGATCCGAATTTTGAAGAAGCTGAATTACAAAAACTTAATGAATTAAAAGCGCAACAAATAATGGATCTGATTCAGCAGTTGTCACCTGCATACAGAACCGTTTTTAATATGTATGTTATTGAAGAATATTCACATAAAGAAATTGCAGAAAAGCTTAATATTAGTGTTGGGACGTCAAAATCAAACCTTGCAAAAGCAAAAATTAGATTAAGAGAAATATTTGCAAAGCATAAATTGAAGAATGAGTAAATTAAATTTTGAAAATATTATTAGAGAAAAGGTTGAAGGTTATGAAATGCCTGTTACCAGCGGAGCTTGGGCAGAATTTAGCAAACAATCAAATTTTGCTGTTTCAGGTAAAGGAATATTTTCTGCAACAGGTGCAAAAATTGTTTTAATTGCTTCTTTATTTGTTATACCTGCATTAGGTGTTTATTTTTTAATGAATTTTGGAAAAACAGAAAGAAATAAGATATTTAAAAAACACATAAAAAATAATACTGAGCAAAAAATAATTGTCCCGACAGAAAGTACTGAAAATAAAGATTTTGAAATAGATATAAAAAACGACCTTGAAAATATTCCCTCTGATAGTGCAGTAAATGAAGAAACAGAACAAATTTACATGTTTACTCCTGTGGTAAAAGGCAAGAACATATACTTTGGCCCATCAATTGCTAAGCAAGAAAACATAAAAAAATTCAGAATGATTATAAGAGATGCCAAAGGCCGCGTTATTTTTGAATCATTCAAAAGTTCTATTCTGTGGGATGGTAAAATTAAAGGCAAAGATAAATTTGCAAAAGACGGCATTTATAACTGGTTTATTATTCTTATTGATTCTACTGATAACATTTACAGAAAACATGGAAAAGTAAAACTCATAAAAAAATAACTTAACTCGTTAGGCCTACAATAATTCGGGTTATGTATGAATACCTCACTTAAATCTGTAAAAATTCCTTATCTAATTCAGCTTATTAGGTTTATTCCAATTAACAAAACATCATCGGTCTGAGAGCCCGCTCCCTTCCATTCATTAAAAACTTTATTGAATATTTGTTTTTGTTCATTCATTGGAAGCATATGGTTCTTATAAATAAGTTTTTTTAATTGGCTGTTATGAAATTTCTTGTCCTTATCGCCTCCAAACTGGTCAGCAAATCCATCAGAAAACATATAAATTTGTAATGGATTAGTTAGTAAAAATTTTTGTTCTTCATAGTTAATATCAAAATCAATATCAATTATTTCGCCAATTCCCAATAAATTTCCTTTATACATTTCAAGTTTACCATTATTAATTACAATATAATTATGCCCGGCGCTTGAAATTGAAATTTCATTATTTCTTTTATCATACCTGCAAATGGTTAAATCCATTCCATCATTTTGAAAATCAGAATCTTTTTTTTCTCTGTAAAATGCGTTAAATATTTCACTATCTAATTTTTCAAGTAATTTGGCGGATGAAATATTATTATTATCATTTACAATTTTATTCAATAATGTGTTGCCAATCATTGACATTAGAGCACCCGGAACACCATGTCCGGTACAATCAATTACTGCCAAATAAACAGTATCTTTTTTTTCTGTAAACCAGTAGAAATCACCACTTACCACTTCTTTGGGCTTAAAAAAGACAAATGAATCGGGAAAGCAGGCTTTTATTTGCTCTTCAGGCGGAAGAATAGCTTGTTGAATATGTTTGGCATAATCAATACTGTCGTTTATTTGTGTGTTTTTTATCTCTAATTCATTAAAAGATTGTTGCAGCAATTCACCTTGATTTTCAATTCTTTTCTTTGCTTTCTTCAAGTCAATGTGTTTGCCAAAAAGGTCAATTGTTCTTTTTCTGGCTTTTTTAACTGCTTTTTCAAGACGGATATTTTTTTTCTCAACATCTTCATTAATAATACTAATATACTTTTTAGCTTTTTTAAGGTCAACATGTTTGCCAAAAAGGTCAATGGTGCGTTTTCTGGCTTTTGCTAAAGCTTTATTCAGCTTTTTATTTTTTTGTTGAATTTCGTTTTTCTGCTTTTCAATTTCCAGTTTCTGAAAATTAATTTGTTTTAAAGCTTTTCTTAGAATTTGCCTTTCGCTAAATAATTCAATTGAGCGATGCCTGACTTTGTTTAATGCTTTTTTATATTCTTCATTTGTTGAAAGGCCATTGCTTTTTAATTCATTGCTGTCTTTCATAGCATCTTTTTTCGCTAAATTCTCAAATTGCTTATCTTGCTTATTTGCTTTTATGGCCATAATAAGTTGCAAGATAATATTTTTGTAGCTTAAAAACTGGAAAAAATTATGCTATAACACGATTTACTGATTAATATTATTTATTTATTTAACCTTTCATTTTCCTGAATATCCATCCACATAGCAAATAGAAGTCCTTGAAAACCACTAATAAATAAAAAAATAAAAGCTAAAACCGTAACAGGATTTGCATTAATACCGTCTATCATCAGCCTGATAATTTTAATTCCAAAAGGAATAGAAACTAAAAGCAGTAAAAATCCCATGTTGTACAGAATAAAAAGCGGGTGAAAACTACGTAAAAAATATTTATTCCAAATTCTTTTATAAAAACTTCGTATTAAAAGCCATGATATGGTGGGAATTACCTTAAATATTTTCATTTTTGACTTCTCTCCTACATCGTACACCGGCTTTATGGTTATTTCCCTAAGTGTACTGTTTGCCATATTTAGTTTTACCAACATGTCGTTGGGCATTCCGTAACGAGGATAAATATTATAAAGGTCAATTAAATTTAAAGCTTTGTTTGAAATGGCTGTATAACCGGTTTGAGTATCAGAAACATGCCAATAACCGGATGCTATTTTTGTTAAAATTGATAATATAGAATTGCCGAAAAACCTGGTTTTGGGTATCAATACTTTTGCACTTTTATGCAATAAACGGTTTCCTTTTACATAATCAATATTTTCATTAATTACCGGCATGCAAATACCTTCCAGTTCAGAAGGGTCCATTTGTCCGTCGCCTGCCATTACTGCTGTACAATCAATATTATTATCCTTTGCCCATTTATAGCCTCGTGCAATGGCACTGCCTACACCGGCATTTTTTAACAAATTAATTAAAACAACTCTATCATTTTCTTTATGAATAACTTCAGAAGGTGTAAATAGCTTAATTTCCTTTTTGTTCCATTCTGCAACCAATTCATCGGCCTTGCTATAAATAGAGGTTTCGTTAATTTGAGGTTCCTCTTTGATTAATATGCGTTCTGTTTTTCCCTGAAATAACATTACCTCGTTAGCAGTGTTATCTTTAGAACAATCATTAACAATAACAATACGGTCAACAAATTCAGGCATGGTTCTAATAACAAGGCTAATTTGTTTTTCTTCGTTATAGGCTGGTATAACAACTGCTATTGTTTTGTTATTTAACATTGGCTTTCATTAATTTGTAAACAAAGCAAAAATAACATAATAATAATTAGAGTTTGTTCATGGAATTAAAGATTTTTTGAAAAATGCAATAAATAACTGTAAGTATATGAGGTATTGGGTATTTGTGAAACACAAAACTTAAAAGGCGAGATGAGTTTGAAACGGGCTATAAGCCTTAATAAGCCTGCTATCCTGCATTTTTCATACATATTATACATTTTAGTCATCCTGGTATATGTATTTATAACCTTATATCAGCTCATATTTGAAGTCTCATTTAATAAATGCCCATTTTTTATAGTTTCTAAGAATTGATTCATAAACCGGGAAGCTGGAGCTCCATCAACTATATTATGGTCAAATGAAGTTGTTAAACAAAGATGTTCTCTTGAAATAAACTTCCCGTCAATTTCTACAACTTTATGTCCAATACTGCCAACTGTAACCAATACTGTAGCACTGCCATGAGGAATGAACCAAACAGCCTCATTGCTAAACATTCCAACAGATGTAACAGCCACTTTACCATAACTTTTTGCCATTTTTATATTCTTATCGGCAATTCGTATAAATGTTTTTAATAAAAATGATGGAATTAATCCAAGCCAGGCCTTGCCAGATAAACTTCCAAGTTTGTTACTTACCTGTTCTTTTGCTTTCTTTATTTCATTTTGAATTTGAAAAAGTGTTTTTTCTTGTGTCTTCTTTATTCCAATCGGCTCCGGCACTTTTTCTCCTTCTAAGTCCCGTTCAACTAATACACTTATCGTGATATCATTAAGAACAATAAGTCTGCGGCCTTTTATGAAAGAGTTAAAATGAGGATAATCTTTAATTGTCTGGGCCAAACACGAAACAATATATGCAGTCAGGGAAATCTTTTCCCCTGTCCTTTCAAAATGGGTTTTTATCTTATTTCGCGGTTCAGTAATGTCAACCTCTGAAAAACTATGTATTGTATTTTTCTCTTTCGTAACTGTTGCTGAAGCAATTACTGCTCGTCTGTTTATTGTCAGAGGTAAACTTTTATATCCTTTATTTTTATTCATTTGATTCCATTCTTTATATTACTGGCCTTCTTGCGTAATACCTATTTAGTAACAATAAATTTTCCCCAGCTTCTTTGTACAGTTTTCGGATTGGTTAACTTATAAAAATAAACGCCTGGTATTAACATTTCTGAATTAATACTTATTTCGTTTCCGGTAATATTATTTTTTGAAATCTTTAAGTTACTTTGTTCGTCGTAAACAGACAGATTGAAAATGCCCTTATCTGGATTTTGAAATTTAATTGTTAAAATACTATTTGATGGATTAGGATAAATAGTTGATTTTAAAGGTTTAAACCTGGTTTCTGTAACACCTTCAACAAATTCCCAAAAACAAATATTATCAAACATGAGTCCGCCCAAATTATCATAAATACTGTCGCTCATAAAACTAAACCTGTACAGAAGTGTGTCGCCAATATGGAAATTAAAAATAGAACCCAAGTCAGCCATCATAGCTTCAAATTGAATCCAGCCGTTTGAATTTCCGGTTAACACCGGCGTACCCGACCACCATTGAATATTTGAACTGTAAATACTGTCGTTAATAATATCTATCCATGTTTCTCCTTTATCGGGCGAAAATTCTATTGTGCCATAATCTTTCAAACTATCAGTTTGCACGTTATAGTATCCGCTGAGAATTGTCATCCCGTAATAATCTCCCATACTGGCAATTGGATTAATTGTAAAAACAGAAACATTATTTATTGGATAAGAATTTATAGTATCCGTAATAATAGCAATTGGTTGGGTATTAAATAAAGCTACGTCAAACGAAGGTTTTTGCGGCTTGCCTATTTGCCAAATATTATTTTCGTAAGTAATTGTATCAATAGTAACATTTTTTAAACAAATAGTATCATCAAAATCAAGACAAAAATCATTACATGGAATTTGGGCAAAAGCTATGTTTGTAACAGCGAGAACTGCCATAAATAAATACTTTTTCATATCTAACAGTTTTTATTGAGTAATAATTTCAAATTTTGATTAAAGCTAATGATTTTTGATCTTTTTCCATAATTTAGTTTAAGCCAAAGCAATAAAGGATACTATCTTTTTAAAAGATAGTATCCTTTACCTATAAGAGTTGCATGGCTGCTTGTATTTGTTGCATTAATAATTGCAATTCAAGAAATAATTGGATGGAATAAAAATTATCTATTAAAAAATAATTATTTGTAAATCATCAAAATAGATATCATTATTACTATTATTCCACACATACGCCTTAATTTCTTCACCTGAATATTCTGTAGGAATCTCTAATAAAGTTTCAATTTGTTCCCACCCGTTTTCTTCTTTTATTACGGAAGATGTCTGTGTATATTTTTTCATTTCAGGTATTGATAAAACTAAGTATCCTTTGCTTCCTTTTATTTTACGCCAAACAGTTACAATAACCATGCTTTTACTTTTATCTAAAAAAAATGATTTTGTTAAACCAAACCTCTTTTTGTTAGTAGTTATTACAGAATAATTACCTGAAAAACTATATTTATTTGAAATTAAATTGTTAGAAAAAGTATTTGATGAATCGTTTTTTGCAAATAAAGTATCTTTTTTCGAAGACAAGGTTTCAACATTGCAAAAAATTGTATCAATTATTATTGAATCTTTAATATCAATAATTTTAAATAATTTACAATATTCATCTTTTGCAATTAAAGCATATTTATAATTAATATAAACGTTTTTAATTAATTGATTATCACAAATTAGCAAAGTGTCACCAATAATATTTTTAGGTACTTTTTTATATATTTTTGATTTTATTCCTGATTTAAAATCTAATTTTTTTGTATAAAATTTAAGTTGTCTTTGATGATATGGAGTAACAATAGATAGTTTTTTAATATTAGGTAGTTTTTTATACGTGTCTCTTAAAAATCTGCCTTCTCTTTCAGGAGCATAAACACTATTTTCATATTTGTGATTTCGATTGTGAATTTGCTTAATTGGTTTCCAACTTATAAATATTATAAGTATTATTAAAACAGGTGAAAGATATTTTGATTTATTTGTACCAGTTTTCAATAAAATCAAATCTTTTAGAGCAATAAATGAAGATGAAACAAATAAAACAAGAAAAGGATAAATAGGTGATATATACCATTCATTTTTCATTGTTGAAAAGGACATACCAATAAAAAAAGCTATACTTCCTAAAAAGCTATACAAAATTATTTTTTTTAATACATTTTCATTTTTTAAAAAAAAATAAATAATACCAACAGGTAAAAAATAGAAATAAGGTTTAAACCCCGTATTCTTCAAATAATTGAAATAAAACAAAAATTCAGGATGCTTAGGTGTACCTCCCGGATATTTATTAAATGAAAATATTTCATATTCCAAAACTCCCTTTAAATATCCCGGATCGATTAATTCGCGCACGATATAATATATTGAGGTTATTAGAACAATTGCCAAAAGGCTAATATAAAATCTGTAATTAATAAGAAGTTTTCGCCCGTTTTTTTGTATTAATGTATAAATGGCTACACCGGCAAAAGGAGCAATTCCCATAATACTTTTAGTATAAATAGAAAGCAAAACAAAAACCGAGAATATTGCCAAATATTTTTTTATTGATTTTGGATAGTTATGCAGTAAAACAAAAAAGGAAAGAATTGCCCCGGTTACAAAAAATATTAAAACAGAATCGGGGTCGCCCGTACGGGCAACATGATATGTTACATATCCTCTTGAACTTATTAATATTAAAGCAGACAGAATTCCTAATTCAGGTTTTTTTACTATAAAACTTCCAAAATACCACAACAGAAACATGGTAAATAAAGCAGCAATTATAGAGGGTAATCTTACCGAAAACTCATTAATGCCAAATAGTTTATAACAAATCATTTTAAACCAAAGTGTTAATGGTGGCTTATAATCATCCCTAACTATTTCTCCTTCATCATATTGTACCAATAAATTCCCGTTTTTTAACATATCAATGGCATTTTTTGCACTACTGGCTTCATCCCATATTTTTATTTGCTCTTTATAAAAATCTTCGGTAATTAAGAAAGTGCCTGTACCTAATACCAGTATTGATGCCACAATAAAAAAAATACGATTTAATTGGCTCTTTGTCATTTCCATAATTGTAAATTATTAGCTCTTGATGCAAAAATATTATAATTCTGCAATTCTGTGTATAAGAATGCAAAGTTTTGTGTGTTGTTGTTAGTGAATAACAAATTGTTAGGTGTAAACTTAAATATTTAGTGAAAAATGTTTTTAAAGTTATACAGATTCAATTTTGAGATAAATGTTATAAAAAGTTAAATTTTAAACTTAAATATGCTCTGTTTGTAGTAATTTACTAATATTAATGCGTTATACTGTTAAAATAATTCATGTTTCAATTTATACGATTATTTCTTTTACTGTTAATGCTGCATCTTTCAATACTTTGCAATGCTAATAATCTGGTATTTAGAGGAGTATTATATAATTCTGTTGATTCGACTACTTTAAGCGATGTTCATGTTATTAATTATTCAACAGAAAAAGTTACTTATTCCTTATCAGACGGAAGTTTTGAAATAGCTATAAATGTTGGCGATAGAATATTGTTTTCTTCAATTGGTTTCCAATTAACAGAATTAATAATTACCGATTCTTTATTAGACACCGACTTCAATAAAATATTTTTACAACCGGAGATTTATATGTTAAAATCAACAACGGTTTATCCATATCAAACTTACGAAGAATTTAAACAAGCATTCTTAAATTTAAAAACAGAAGACAACTCAATTGAATTAAATTTGCCAGTACCAGTTGTAATTAAAGAAACAGAACCCGGAACATTTGCTACTATTTCCTTAGGAAGTCCTATTACTGCACTATATATGGCATATAGCAAAGAAGGCAAAGAGCTAAAAAAATACAATGAAATTATTGAGAGAGATAAAATTGAAAAGTTTGTTGCCATAAAATACAACAAAAGCATTGTTAAACTAATTACCGGCATTGAAGAAGAAAATGAACTAAAAGAATTTATGGAATATTGTCATTTATCTAATGAATTTATTTTAAAATCAATTGATTACGAAATATATTTAGCAATAAAAAATTGCTATGAAGATTTTATAAGTGTAAATTAAAATTTCAAAAAACCAAGATTAATAAGCATTGATGATTTAATACTATTAGTTAAATTTTATTTATAGATTATACTAAAGTTAAATAAATTAAGCAATATTTTGTAATTTTATTTATTCAAACTTTATTATTTCCCTATGCAGATATATGTAAAAATTTATAACATGGCTCGCAATCACAAAATTAATATATTACTAATCAGTTCTATGCTGGTAATTTCAAATTGTACAAATATTGATAATAATAAAGCCAATATTGAATTAAAGAATTATTCACTACATGAAACCATTGGCACAGATGAAATAGCACAAGAAGATGTTCCGGCAATGGTTAAAAAAAATATTTATTTAGAATTTTCAGATGCTGAACAAATTGAATGGCAATCGCTTAAAGATTATTTTATTGATTTTGACGATACTGTTGTCCATATTTACCAAGATGAAGAACCCTCTGTTTATATAGCAAATTTTTTAAAAGACGGTCATTATTACCGTGTTCAGTATAAATTAAATGGCGAACTAATAGAATATGAAGAATGGATAGAGTTTGATGAATTACCCATACTTGTGATAAATTCGTTTGAAAAAAATTATGATGTTAAAAGCATTGACGGGAGTATTAGAAAATTTACCCTAAACCATAAAGTTACCTACAGAATTAAAATCTTGTTAAATGACTTACCCTTTATTTTAATTTATGACTCAGATGGAATTCTTTTGCATAAAAAACAAAAAATAGAGATTGAAAAAAAGTAATATAACCTAATTCAAATATTTCTGCTCTTTCAGCTTAGCACAATACCATTCGTCAAAATCATCATGATAGATAATTTGATGGCCAAAATCTGTTTCGTATAATTCTTTAAATGATTCGGGTATATGTCTCGCCTCTAAATTTAAATTCCATCTGTTTCTTACTTTAATATAATATCCACCCCACCAATCTATTGAACATCTCTTGAAAAAAATTTTATCATTTTTCATAGTTCAAGCCCCATTTAACAATTTCAAAATCTAATAATACCGAAACGTTTTTAGCTAATTATGCAACATTAGCTGTTCTGAACACATCATTAATTATTTCATTATACCTGTTAAAATAGTTCTCTAATACCCAGGATTTTAGCTTGTCAAGTTCGTCACTGTTAAGCCAATTTAGCGATTTAGATAATTCTTTTTTGAATAACTGCCTATTATTATCAACGCCCTTTAAAACTAATTTTTGATGTTCTAACATAATTAAAAAAGGTTTAGATGTTAATAGAATATAATTCAATTGAAAATTGATATTTGTTCAGAATTTTACAATTTATATGCCATTTACATTTAATAGTAAATATTTCAATTATGAAAGAATAAAAAATGACAATTTGACATTTTAAGCCTGCCTCTGTACACTCATAATTATCTTGCGAAAAGTGTGTTAGCTGAACATTACAATTAATTGTATTTGTCTCATTTTTCTTTACAAATAAAGGAGTACCTTTTTCAAACAGCTATTGGCATAACATAAAAGAAAATAGCTATAAAATGAGCAGTTGTTCCGGCAATTACAAACAAGTGCCAAATAAGGTGGTGATATTTAAGTTTAGTAAGCTTAAAAAACAAAATTCCAAATGAATAACAAAAACCTCCTACTAAAATCCAGATTAATCCGGCTAATGAAATTGTTTTTATTATCTGGAAACCGGCAATTAATATCACCCATCCCATTACCACATATAAAATAATATAAAAAATATTTACACCTGTTTCAAATTTGTTTTGTTTGA
>JAADFW010000284.1 GCA_013152655.1 Chlorobiota bacterium | reverse complement strand
TCGCCTGTACATTGCCAGCGGAAGACCTACTTCCATCTTATTTACAGCATTGATTGCTCCTTATTATCAAAGAACGTTCATTCAGGGCACAACACTTGCACACAACTGTAGGATAAACCCCATACATTTTGCTTAAAAACTTTTTAAAAAGACTCTATTAACGAAACCAATTGATTATACGTGGTTCTGTTTGCCGGTACTAAAGGCAGTCTTAAGTGGTTAGTAATAAATCCTTTAATACTTAATGCAGCTTTAATGCCAGCAGGATTTCCATCTGCAAATAATTCATGCATAATATCAATAAGTTGAAAGTGATATTTTCTGGCAGTATTAAAATCACCTTTTAAAGAATTATTTATTAGTTGTGTAAATTCTTTAGGAAATGCATTTGCAGTTACAGAAATAATTCCATCTGCACCCAATGCAATTAGTGGTAATGCTAACATATCGTCGCCTGAAAGAACATAAAAATTATCTGGTTTATTTTTAATGATTGCACCAATTTGGCCTATATTTCCTGAAGCTTCTTTAACGGCAATAATATTTGAAAAATCATTAGCCATTTTTAACACAGTATCAGCTTGTATGTTTGAACCTGTTCTACCCGGTACATTATATAATATGATTGGCACAGGCGAAAACCTTGAAATAGCTTTATAATGCTGGTAAATACCTTTTTGGTTAGGTTTATTATAATATGGCGATACAGAAAGAATAGCACTAATATTAGAAAAATCTGTTGATTGAATTGTGGAAACAATCTGGTTTGTATTGTTACCTCCAATTCCAATAACAATAGGAACTCTATTGTTAACTGTGTCAATTACATAATTGACTACTGCACTTTTTTCATCGGCATTTAAGGTAGCTGCTTCACTCGTTGTACCCAGTACAACAACATAATTTACATTATTATTTATTACATGATTAACAATATTGCCTAATGATTTAAAATCAATGCTTCCATCAGTTCTAAATGGTGTTATTAGGGCAACTCCTGTTCCTTTAAGGTCTATATTCACCATCAGTAATTAATTCTCTTTTATTAATAATTGAAAAATAATGTAAAGTTTGTTGTATTAAATAATCGAGCGATTTATTTTTTGAAATGTCAATCATCATATCATTGAAAGAATTATCCTTAGTAAACCTGCCAATTTTAAAAGTTGCATTAGTTAATGCTACAATGTATTTGATACTAAAAATATTGGTTAAACTTAAGTCTATTAAAACATCAGTTTTTTCTGTATAAAACTTTTGAACTTTATCAGACTTTGGTATATAAAAATAATTCAGGTCTTTTTTGCAGAAAAAATCAAAACCATTTATTAAGTAATATTTTTGAGGAATAATTTTGGAATTAACAAAACCAATAGCTTTTACTTTTTTATTTAGTGATACAAGATAATCAGCAAAGGATTTAATTTTTTCAAAATTATCAATATTAGTAGCATCAAAAATTATATCAATGGTTACTGCTGAATCAAGATTTTGGGTTTTTCTATTTCTAAAGGTTTTTTTAAGCTTTTTTTTCAAAAACAAATTACCAATTTTACTTCGTATGTTTTTTTTGTTGTCCACAATACAATATTAAGAAAATTATTAGTACACTTTTTTAAATACTATTATTTAAATGTAAGATAAATTTAAAATAAAAATTCTTCTTTGTTCCAAATTTTCCACGAAAGTTGTGCTTGTAATTGTAACATTTCTAAACCATTTTTAATTTTAGTTTTTCTTGATTTGCCATGTTTTAAAAACAGTGTTTCTTCAGGATTATAAATTAAATCGTACAAAGTATGCTCTTTTGTTAAATACTTATAGGGAATATCTGGAAAATTATTAATATCAGGATACATGCCTAATGGTGTTGTATTTACAATTAAAAGGTACTGCTTAATAATTTGCTTTGAGAGTTCAGAATAATGAATTTGGCCTTGTGACGGATTTCGTGAAACAATAAGTGATTTTATATTTAAGTTATTTAGTGCATATACAACTGCTTTAGAAGCACCGCCTGAGCCTAAAACCAACGCATATTTTATGGCCGGATTAATTAGTTTTGATAAAGAAAGTTGGAATGCATAATAATCAGTATTATAGCCTATGCTTGTGAAGGAGTTACCCGTTCTGTTAATTAATACAGTATTTACTGCTCCAATATTGTCAACATGAATATCAGTTTTATTTAAATAGTCTATAATTTTTTCTTTATAAGGAATGGTAATATTTAATCCGAAAACTGATTTATTTTCTATAATTTCCATCAGTTTATTTAAGTTAATCAGATCAAAATTTTTGTATATAAAAGGCATTTTATTAAGAGAAAAGAAATTATTGAAATATTTCTCTGAAAACGAATGTGTTAAAGGATGGCCGAGTAATCCAAAAATCTTTTCCATATAACTATTTTGTGGCTTGCATTAATAAACTTAATTATAAGCTGTATCAACAATTTTAGCAAACTAAATATAAACAAGAATTTGGATAGAATAATACTTTTATAAGAAAATATTTATAAATTATCTAATCTTTAATTTGTTCAGCCATTTTTTCTAAAAACCAAATAACCATAATTCCTAAGAAAGCAAATCCAATAGCTTTCATAACTTCAATGTTAAAAGCATGCGGAATAAATCGTTCATAACTTAAAGCTTTAGCATCGCTTCCAATAGGGATAATATTACCAAGTTGGTCGTATGATATTTTCCAAGGCCATAAAATACCTAATGAACCTAAAATAAACCCACTTAAAATTGCAATTGTTTGGTTTTTAAACTTTTTGTATAACCATGATAATAAATGTGAAAAGGCCAACAGTCCAAAAGCAGCTCCAATAATTACAGGAATCAGTGCTTTTATATCAAATTCTTTTACTGCATTTAAAACATACCTGTAATTACCCATTAATACTAAAACAAATGAGCCTGACAAACCGGGCAATATCATACTACAAATTGCTACAATACCACAAATTATTAAATAGAAAAAACTAGTATTCTCGGTTGCCTGGTTCATAAATGAAATACCAAGTGCAATGGCCGTTCCGGCGATGTAAAAAATTATTACCCCTGTGTTAACTTTTTCAATTTCTTTGCTTACAAAATATATTGATGCTAAAATAAGTCCAAAGAAAAAAGACCATATAAATACAGGATAATTAATTAAAAGATACTGAAGTAAAATAGCCAACGAAAATATACTAATGCCAATACCCAAAAATACAGCTATTAAGAAGTACAGATTGATGTGTTTTGCAAATTCTTTAAATTTACCACTGAATAATAATTTAACAGCAACAAAGTCAAATGATTTAATTGCATTAATCAATTCTTCAAATATACCCGTAATAAGTGCAATTGTTCCTCCTGATACTCCGGGAATTACATTAGCAGCACCCATGCCAAATCCTTTAAAAAACAGATAAATATATTTTTTCATTATGTTATTATTGAAATAAAAAAAGCCACTACAAAATTGTTATGGCTTTAATAAAAGATAAAATTTAATTATTCAGCATATTTGTCAAATTTTGACCAAAGCTCTTTAGAAAATTCAGTTCTGTCAGCCGGCTCACATTCATCAACTGAGTCAACTTTTTTTGTAGTATAAATCATTTCATTCATTAATTCAGAAGCTCTTTGTACTCCTTCGCCAACATTTATTAAAACAGAATCGCCATTTTTTATTAATCCTTGTTTTAACGATTCAAAGAAACCACCAACTGCAACTGTTGATGCAGGCCCAATTTTTACAGTTGTTTCATAGGCTACCAATTTTGCAACATTTGCCATTTCATCTTCATCAAATGAAATTATTTCACCATTACTCTTTTTTACAAGTTTTCCAATAATTGGATATGTCTTAGGGTTTCCGGTAGCTAATGTTGGAATTTTTGTTTCAGGGTTTTCGTAAACCGGATAATTATTTTCCCAGCCTTCAGGAAAATTTTTTGTTTTAGCATCTTTCCAGGCTGCGGTCATAGGATCGCAATTGTGGGGCTGAACCATTATAAAACGAGGTAGTTTAATATCAATTTTTGCTTCTGCCAATTCATCACAAGCTTTGTCAATAGCTATAGGCCCGGTTCCTCCGCTTAAGGCCTGAATATATATGTTAGGTAATGTTCCTAATTGCCTTAGCCATTCAAAAACCATTGTTTTTTTTGCTTCTACCCGCATTGGGTCAGTATTTCCTCCTGACAATAGAATTCCATTTTTCTCGGAAAACTCAGCAGCAATTTTTTTTGCTAATCCGTAATCGCCATTAACCCTAAAAATTCTCTGGCCATAACTACTTACCTCTGCTTCGTGCGCTTTTAGTGCATCGTTAGGTACAAATACATTAATTGAAATACCTGCCGCAGCTAAGTAATGAGAGTAGGCAGTAGCGATATTCCCGGTACTGGCAATTGCATATTCTTTTATTCCATGTTCTTTTAAAATACTTGCTGCAGAAGAGGCGGCAACATCTTTAAATGTACCTGTGCCTTGGTTTAAGTCATTTCTGTAAGCATAAACAGTAAGGTTCAGATTAAATTTACGTTTGGCATAATCTTCTAAAAAAGTCCACCTTTCAGCAGGAATAACACCTTCTCCTCTGGTTACTATGTTTTTTTTGTCAATAAGTGGTAAAAAGTCAAAATAATGCCAGAAACTTTGAGGTTTTGGACTATCAGGCTTTATTAAATCTTTAATTTTTTGAATAGATTCATTATAATGTACAGTTGCCCAGTTACTTCCGCATTTGGGGCATTTTTGATTATTATCAAACCATATAGAGAAATCATCAATAATGTGATTACATTTTACACATTTTAAATAGTATTTAGAATTCATTGTAATAAGATTACTTAGATTTTAAATTTTTCTTAATTAATTTATTAATAGTTGAAGGATAAGTTTTTTTTGAATCGATAAAAAAGAATTTTTTATGCATATCATAATTAAGTGACAAGCCAAGTTTGAAAAATTTAATTGCTTTCTGATAATTTTTAGATTCTAAAAGATATGCAGAAAGTTGAAAAATAATTTCAGGATTTTTATCAATTTTATCATTAGCATTAATTAATGCACTTATTGCTTCATCTAATTTATCTTGTTTATATAGTATTTCAGCATATTTTATCCAATTATTTTCCTGTTTTGGCTCAAGTTTTATAACTTTTTTATATGCTATTTCGGCATCTTCATAAAAATCAAGCTTTTCATTTATTTTTCCTAAAATAGCCCAGCACTCAGGGTCGTCCGGATTAAGCTTCAGTGCTTTTTTTATGTAGAATAAACTTTCAAATAATTCATCTTTGTAATATCTTATTATACCAATCCCAAACCAGGCATTTGCATTATCCTGGTTTAAGTCAATTGCTTTTTTATAATGCTTTAAAGCAGTATCGTATTTTTTTAATTTCTCATAACATTCACCCATTGAATAATAGACTTCATCGTTAGCCGGGTCAAAAGCTAAAGTTTCTTTAAAAACCTCAATTGCTGTATAAAAATCATCATGATTTGCTAAACAGTTAGCTTTTCCATAAAATGCTTGTAAAAAACTATCGTCAATAGCAATAGCAAAGTCAAATGCATCAATGGCTTTATCAATCATATTTAGTTTATCGTATAATAGTGCAATATTATACCATGCGTTTTCAGCAAACGGATATAAATCAAGATATTTTTTATAATATTCAATACTTAACTCTGTTTTTTCTAATCTTTCAAAAACATAAGCCAGCTCATAAATTATATCCATATTTTCGGGCTCCAGACTATAGGCCTGGTTTAAATATTCAACGGCTTTTTCAAAATTATTGATGTTTTCATAGTGAATTGCTATGTTTAGAAACATTTCAACATTGTCTTCTGAATTAAGTTCTAAAGATTTATTGAAATAAGCTACTGATTTTTCGATTTCAAAATGATTGATAGCTATTACACCTAAAAGAAAAAATATGTCAGGATTTGTTGGTTCCAGTTTTACAAGTTTTTGTAAAATTAATTTAGCCTGACTATGTTTATTTTTTTCAACAAATACTTGTGCTTGTTTTAGCTCTAGTTCAGATGAATGCGGGTGTTGAGAAATTGCTATGTCTATTAATCTCTCTGCCTTTTTTAAATTATTAAAATCAAGATAAATATCCAGTATTTCTATAAACTCTGAAATATCAAAATAATAGATTTCTCCATTATTAAGCATCTTTTCAACCTTGTTTAGTATTTGATCCTCTTCCGGATTTGAATAAAAATCTTCCTCGCTATGTAAATTCATACAAATTGTACTCTTTTTATTTTGCTACAAAAATATTAATATTAATGGATGCTTCTATAAAAAGTTTAAATAATTATTACAATGTAACTGGAAGTTATAAACAAAAACCTTTCACAAAGTATTGAAGAGTACTAATCCTGTTATGTAAATGGGTATTAGAATTGTATTAAATGCTCGTAATCTTATTGTAATAATTATTGAGATATATTGTTTTTTCTAAAAGAAAAACTAAACTTCATGGGTTTGCTCATGCAAAACTGTTTCTACTGCCATATGCTCATTTCTCAATAAATCGTTTATTATTTTTACAGGATTAAAAGTTGATACAGGTACTTCAACAAAAATGGTATTCCAGTCAGACATACTGCCATTCCATAAGCCCGGTAGTTCCTGAGCTTTTAATGAAACTCCGTCTTTTGATTTTTTTGTAATTATACCTGTCTTATTGTCTCTTAAATTCATTAAATCATATTTGTTGCCATTAAGGTCTTTTACACCGCAAACCAAGTCAACCGGATTAAAATGTGTAGCTTCGTTAAAAACTTTAAGTTGTTTTTTCTTCTTTTTATCAAATTGTGCTCCTTCAACAATTTGAAGAGAAACAGAACCATCAGCGTTTTTTGCCCAAAAAGGGCCACCACCGGGTTCGCCTTCATTTTTAACCATTCCGCAAACTCTTAACGGGCGTTTTAATTTTTTTAAGTAATATTTAATTTTATCTCTTTTACTATATCTGTATATACTTTTTGGGGGTAAAACACACAACTCTTTTTCAATAAACTTGCGTATTTCTTTTAAGTTACTCGTTGCTGGTTTTTTTTCAACTTCAAGATACTTAACATAAGTATTTATTTTACTTTGATATTTAAGAAGCACTCCGGCCAGAGCTTTTTTATATTTTACAGTATCTGCTCTTAAACGATCAGGAACAACATTATCAATGTTTTTAATAAAAATGATATCGTAATCTAAATCATTTAAATTTTGCAATATAGCTCCATGTCCTCCTGGCCTGAAAATAAGATTTTTATTATTGTCTTTAAGCGGATTATTTCTGCTATTCACAGCAATAATATCAGTTTTAGGATCTTGTATTGAAAAGGAAATATTTATTTTGATTTTTAATTCCTTTTCATATTTAATTCTGGCTTCTGTAGCATGCTTTTTAAATAAATCTAAGTGGTTTGGCGATATTGTAAAATGAATATTTACAGTATTATTTGACAGAGCGTATTCAAAACCTTCAATAATATGCTCTTCAAGAGGCGTGCGAACTGAATCTTCGTATTTATGAAATTTAATCAGGCCTTTTGGCAAGTTTTTATAATTCAATCCTTCTTCATTTAATAATGCTTCAAGTATTGCTGTATAATCCTTTTTATGAACAATTTCTTCATAATTTTCACCATTTTTTTTTATTACTTCTACTAAATCTTCAAAAAATGCAAAAGATTCCATCCTTTCGTATAAATAATAATTAGATGTAAAACAGCGGTCAGAAATAAGTTTAAGGTATTCTTCTTCAGTACCAGTATAGTTTTTCATAAAGTTAAGCAAAGCACTAAACATTCTGGTTGCAGCACCGGAAGCCGGAACAAACTTTGTTATGCTATACTTGTCTTTTTCAGTTTCGTACTTTTTAATAACTTCTTCAATTTCTTCTTTATTTAAAGATTTAATACCTGAAGTAGTAGTAGCAGCTTTAATTACATTTAAGCATGGAAATCCATTATTAAAGTTCTTTAGTTGAGTTTCAACCTCAGCTAATTCTATTCCTTTTTCCTTAATCTGTTGAATATCAATATCTGAAAGCATAATTCTGAATTATTGATTGAAAAGCTAAATTATATAAAACTCTATAAAAATGAAATATTATTGAAAATAGTTGATTTATGAAACTTCAATTAAATCAATAATATGTTAAAAGTAAATGATTTATAGTTTAAATTATTTATAAATTATTTTTTGAATTTTATAAAATAATTGAATTTCAAATTATTTCAGTTTCAGTTTACATATACTGAATACAATCTCATTAATTTATTTTTTTATTGATAATTGATGTCTGCTTTTTGCCCATCCATAAATAAAATCTTTCAATTCCTGAATGCGTTCCCCTGTATTCGTTTTTGCATTTCTGATGCCAACCATTGAATTAGTAGCTAATAAACGGTTAATAATTCCAATAGAATAAAAAAGAGGCGGTTCTATTTCTTCATGAAAGCCAGGGTTTAGCCAATGTATATATAAATAATATCCATTGTCAATAAAATACTCAATTGTTTTAATAACTTCCTTGGTGTATTGAAGCGAACATAGTATAATTTTAGGTTCATCTACTGTTATAATATCGCCAACATACTTATGTCTTTCTGCCGGAGATCCATTTACCAGAAAAACATTAATATATTCATTTTTAGTAAGAAATAGTTTTCGCAACCGTTTGCCTGTTTTCACTGTTCTTCCGAATAAAGTATTCCATGTATAAGTTTTTCCTGAATTTTTGGTACCTAACACGCCAACTATGAGCTTTTCATTCATTTTATGACAGTTTAAAATTAAATGCAATTGATTAAATTTACTGAATTCAATGTGAAAAAGCAATTACTTAAGTGCTTAATTATTAACATTTAAATTGTTGAAAAGTGAAAAAGTGGATAAGATAGCTTTTGTAAGTAACTCATATCTTACAGCTAACTGTTTACTATTCACTATTCACTTCATTATTTATATTGTATAACATATAATAAAGGCAGCAATTATTATGTTTTAAATTAGAAAATTTATTTATTTTTAACGCGCTTTAAATAATCAATTAAATAAGTAAAAACTATTAAAATTAACCACATGGCAAAAAGAACAATCGTTTCATTACCAGGTGACGGAATTGGAAAAACTGTCCTTGAAGAAGCTATAAGAGTATTAACAGCAGCAGGTTTTGATGCTGATTATGTGGAAGGCGATATTGGTTGGGAATTTTGGAAGGAAGAAGGCAACCCGCTACCACAACGTACAATCGATCTTTTGGCAAAACATAAAGTTGGTTTATTTGGTGCTATTACATCAAAGCCTAAAGATGAAGCTGCCGGTGAATTATCTGATAAATTAAAAGGTAAGGGACTTATTTATTCCAGTCCTATTGTTGGATTGCGACAGCATTTTAATCTTGATATTTGCATGCGGCCATGCAAAACATACAAAGGAAATCCTTTGAATTTTATAAGAAGAGGAAAAAACGGGGAGGTAGAAGAACCTGAAGTTGACGTGGTTATTTTTCGTCAAAATACTGAAGGCTTATATGGTGGTGTTGAATGGAGCAATCCTTCGGAAAAGGTATATGAAGCACTAATGACACATCCTAAGTTTCAAAAGAATTTCGGAAAAACTCCTGTTGAAGAGTTATCTATTTCAACAAGAATCTTTACTAAAAAGGCTACTGAACGAATTTTAAGAGCTGCTTTTGTACATGCCAGAAAATATGGTTATAAATCGGTAACTGTTTGCGAAAAACCTAATGTTATTCGTGAAACATCGGGTATGATGTATAAAATGGCACAACAAATGCAGAAGTCAGATTTCCCTGAAATTGAACTTTGGAATACTAATATAGATGCACAAATGATGTGGTTAACAAAAAATCCTGAAAATTATGGAGTAATTGTAGCCGGTAATATGTTTGGCGATATTATTTCAGATGGATTTGCAGGTTTAATTGGTGGGTTAGGTTTTGCATGTAGTGCTCAAATGAGTGCTGATGGAATTGCTTTATTTGAACCAACACATGGCTCGGCACCAAAATATGCTGATTATCCTGTTTCTATTGTTAATCCTATTGCAATGATTGAATCTGCTTGTATGATGCTTGATTATTTAAATGAAAATGATATTGCTGTTAAAATTAGAAAAGCAGTTGCAGGTATTATTAGCGAAGGAAAAATAAGGACTTATGATATGCTTAAAGTATCAGGCAGGCCTGAAGTTGTTGAAAATGGTGCAGTTTCGACAAAGGAAATGGCAGATGCAATAATAAGCAGGTTGTAGAAAATGTATATGGTAATTACAGTTACCTAAATTTTGTAAAACAATAAATATTTATTTTATGAGCAATGATGTAGAAAAACTTTGGGGAGAAGAGCTTTCATGGATTAAAGACAATGAATTAAGGGATAAAGTTATAAAAACATGGGAATTAGCCCTGGAAAGGAGTGTTTTAACCCCGGATGATTTAAAAAGAATACCGTTTACGCTTCTGTGTGGGCCCGATTTAAAGGTTACTTTCATGGATCATAAACGATCTGTTGTTCACATTGCCCTTGATGCCGGAAATAAAATAAACAGTATGTATCATGGCGAACTTGAATGCAATATGGATGTTCTAATTGCCGGAGCAATACTGGCTGATGTTGGAAAATTGTTAGAATATGTTTTAGATAATAATAACAATGCTGTTCAGGGTGACTATGGAAAATATCTTCGCCATCCTTTCTCAGGAGTATCGTTAGCTGAAGAATGCGGAGTTCCGGCTGAAGTTTGTCATATAATTGCTACTCATGCCGGTGAAGGAAATATGGTTAAGCGAACTACCGAGGCATATATTGTTCATCATGCTGACTTTATGACTTTTCTTCCTTTTAAAGACAGGTTGGAAATAAAATAATCATGATAAATTATTAGCATAAAAAAGGGCTTTTCATTAACCTGAAAGGCCCTTTTTATTTTATCAATAAATTTTATCAGCTTTTTTTAAAACTAATACTTTTTTATTTCCTTTAAATACTTTTCACGAATTTCCAGCAATATTTCTGCGTTAATATTATCCCTGTAAATTCTAATAACATCTTGTAATTCACTTTTTCTGTAAAAGGTGCCTAAAGCAGCATCAAAACTCGCTTTTTCCCAATTATTTTTAATTGAATAAGTAATTTTCTCAAATAATTTCCAATTGAGGTATGGTGCTTTAAAATATCCCATTTCTTTATTTTCGGTATCCAGATAAACTCCTTCTTCAATCTCGTTTACACAGAAAAACTTTTTGATTTTACTAATACCTTTTGCTCTAATCTTTTTGGCTTTTCTGAATTTAATGCCATAATCTTGAAAGCATCGCTGTAATTCTTCAATGTAATCATAACTTGTAAGCTCATTTATTCTAATACTTGGGAACTTATCGTTATAAATAGATAAATCGCCTGTTGCAGCATTAAATGGCTTATTTACTATTTTAAATACATCCTGACTAACTCTGGTAATGTTTTCACGAGTATAAAATTCAGTTGTTATAAAGTAAATAGTTCCCGGAATGGGTTTAGTTGGTACATCATGGTGATATCCTGGAAATGGCTCTAATGCTTCAAGTACCATTGTTCCCGGAATAATTTTTTCTTTAAGATT
>JAADFW010000283.1 GCA_013152655.1 Chlorobiota bacterium | reverse complement strand
CATGTTCTTCAAGTCTAATATTGAAATCTTTACAACTTCCAATATAATAGGAATCCATTTTTTTTGAATACAAAATATAAACTGTAGCCATTTTTTCTTTGAAGTACAATTACATTTGAAGAATATTATAAAACCCTCGAATATTTTGAAAAAAGAGAATAAATGTACCCGGAACAGGGCTCGAACCTGCACGTCTGTGAAGACACTGGTCCCTGAAACCAGCGCGTCTACCAATTCCGCCACCCGGGCAAAAAAGAATCAATTAAGAAAAGTGCCCAGAACAAGACTCGAACTTGCACGCTCTTGCGAGCACCAGCCCCTCAAGCTGGCGTGTATACCAATTTCACCATCTGGGCAATATTGAGCTGCAAATTTATAAAATCATTTAATATATGTGCACAAAAAAAGTGGAATAAAACATTCCACTTTTTTATAAATTATTTTATTTGATTATTACTTCTCAATGTTAGGTAATTCCAATCCGTAGCCTTTTTTCTTGTCTTCAGCTTTAAGCAAGAATGCAAATAAAAGGCCTAATATTCCTAAAAGGGTGAAAATAAGCATGTCAACCTGGTAGTTGTATCGAATGTTTAATTTATTTTTTGCAACAACATCATACGATGCATGTTTACTGGCATAAATAGCTTTCGCCAAGACTTTATTCTTGTCGCCGTTTTTATCTATAGTATTTAGAATTGCCAATGTTTTTGCTGAAATTTCAGCACTTATACTTGCTGTGTCAATTTCACTTTGCATTGTTGGTTCATAAGATATTGATTGAACAATAGAATCAATAATGCCATTTGTGGTTTTTTCAATAGCTTTTTCTATTTCTTTTGGTGAAAAATTTAATGCTGATGCTGATAAACTTTTGTCAAACGATTTTTCAACTGCATTTTTTATAAGTGCTTTATTTGGGGCAACATCCGGATTTGTTGTGTTTAAAACAATTCCTAATAATAATGGAATTCCGAGAAGGCCAATATTTTGAATCCAAAAAATTACCGCATAAGCAGTACCCAGTTGTTTTTCAGGAATTATTTTTGGAACTGAAGGCCACATTGCTGCAGGTACAAGTGAAAATCCAACACCTAATATGATAACCATTACTGTAGCAAACATCCATGAGGTAATACCTGGCAATGATAAAAATCCATGAACTAAAATAAGAATTAGGGAACCAATAATCATAATGGTTGCTCCTTTACCTTTTTTGTCATAAATACCTCCAAATAAAGGTGTTAATAGAATTGTGCCAAAAGGCAATAGTCCGGGAATTATTCCGGCAAAATATGGATCAACATGATATTTGTTAATCATTAAGTCTGTGGCATAAAATAGAAATGGAAAAACTGCACCATAAAAAAGAACACATAAAATAGCGATAAACCAGAATGCTTTATTAGTAACAATTAGAATAATATCTTTTAATTTAAAAGGATCTTCTTCTTCCACTTCAATATGAGCTTCAGATGCATCTAACCTTTTGTCGAGAATTATATAGAAGAAAAATGTAACAATACTGATAAGCATAAAAACAAAAGCAACTAAAATAGGAGTTGCATAACTATAATTTTTTGCCAAAGGTAAAGCTATTCCAAGTGCAAGTGCCGTTCCGAGCCGGGCAATAGACATTTGCATTCCCATTGCAAGCGCCATTTCTTTGCCTTTAAACCAACGCACTACTGCTTTTGATACGGTTATTCCTGCAGCCTCTGTTCCAACTCCGAAAATAGCAAAACCAAAACAAGACCATGCTACCTGTGCTTTAATTCCAAAAACCATAGCTTCTGCCGGAAACGCAGTTGTAATAGCCCAATAATTTATTCCGGTACCAAGAGCCATCATAAAAGTTGCGCCTAATCCTGTAATTCTAATTCCCAGTTTATCTAATATTATTCCGCTGAATATTAACATGAAAAGAAAAACGTTAAACCAGCCATAGGATGAAGTATAAAGTCCAAAATCTGCACTGTTCCAGCCTAATTGACTTTCAAGCATGGGTTTAACAGGCGACATGGCATAATTGAAAAAATATGCGCCAAACATAGATAATGAAACAACAACCAATGCTGTCCATCTTGCTGATTTAGAATCTCTTAATGTTTTTCTTATTGTGTCAGTCATAATTAAATATTTAGTTTCTTTAATAAATTGAATTTCTTTTTTTATAAAAAGCTGTAAAGCTAAAAAACTTAAATTTAAACTCAATTACTTTAACAATTATTTTATTTAAGAACTATTTTAAATTGGTTAAATGCTAACTTTATGCTTAAACTAATTTAGAGAGTATATAAAGAGTTGAATTTTATTTATATGTTAAAATTGTTTGTTTTAAAATGCAAACAGACTATATTTTTTAATTTAGCACAGACATTTAAATTATATTATGACTAAATTTTTAATAATTATAACATTATTTTTTGTTAGCTTTTCAACAATTAAAGGACAAGAAAAAGTAAAATGGTTCACTTTTGAACAAGCAGTTGAAAAAAATAAAACGAATCCCAGAAAAATAATGATTGATGTATATACCGATTGGTGTGGCTGGTGTAAAGTGATGGACAGAAATACTTTTAGTAATCCGGTAATTGCCGAATATTTAAACAAGAATTATTATCCGGTTAAATTTAATGCTG
This sequence comes from Chlorobiota bacterium, assembly GCA_013152655.1. Lineage (GTDB taxonomy): Bacteria > Bacteroidota > Bacteroidia > Bacteroidales > B39-G9 > JAADFW01. The sequence goes on along the minus strand of JAADFW010000283.1, from coordinate 37,265 downwards.
AAGGCCACGACACTATTACTTTTCAAAATCACAAATTTGTAAATGAGGGGAATGGTAAACGTTCAACACACCAACTGGCTATTGCTTTATTACAGGGTAAATTGTCATATCCTTCAGTAGTTTATATGGATGAAAGCAATCAACTTATAACTGCCGTACCGGGTTATTGGGAACCAAAAAAAATGGAGCCTCTTTTGGAATTTATCAAAAAAAGCTTGTATAAAACAGAATTAAGTTTTGATGAATATTCAAAAAATTATAAAGGTAAAGTTCAATAGTTGTAAATATAATTTAAGAAACAGACAGTTTTTTGTATATCAAAAATCTCTTTTAAATTTACATTCTTTTATGTTCTACGTTTACAATTATAAATTAAATGGCGAACCAGATTGATTTAATTGATATTAACCGGGTTTTTAAAAATAAGAATCCAAAACTTTATAAAATCCTTCCGGGGTTTATTTTCAGATACATTAAGAAAATTGTGCATCAGGACGAAATAAATGATTTTCTGAAAAAGCATGGAGATAAAACCGGATTGGAATTTGTAAAAAGTGCTATTGATGAGTTTAATGTATCTATTCATATTAAAGGTATAGAAAACCTGCCAAAAGAAGGAAGATTTATATTTGCGTCTAATCATCCATTGGGCGGATTTGACGGTTTAATGCTTATTTATATAATATCGCAACATTTTCAATCGGTACGTTTTTTAGTAAATGATATTTTAATGAATCTTAAAAATTTTGAGCCTTTTTTTGTTCCTATTAATAAACACGGTAGCCAGTCAAAAGATTCGGTAAAGCGAATTGATGAAATTTATAGTTCGAATAAGCAAATATTATATTTTCCTGCCGGACTTGTATCTCGAAAAATTAATGGTATTATAAAAGATTTGGAATGGAAAAAGAATTTTATTAATAAAGCTATAAAACACAAGCGTGATATAATTCCGGTTTATATTTCAGGGCGGAATACAAACCGTTTTTATAATTTGGCTAACTGGCGAAAATTATTAAAAATAAAATGGAATTTAGAAATGTTTTTTCTTCCCGACGAAACATTCAAGCATAAAGGTAAATCGTTTACTGTGAATTTTGGAAAACCTATTTCTTATAAAATTTTCGATAAATCGAAAACAATATATGAGTGGGCTAAAGAAGTGAGAAAAAAAGCATATGCACTTTCGTCTTAAAATACAGGGTTAATTATAGCACTTATAAGTGTTATTTTTTCATTTCAGGAAAACATACAATAAGCTTATCAATATATTTAAATTTGTAAATTTGGTATTAATAAGAAAACTATTTAAAAATTAATTTATACAAATGCAGAAAATAATTAAAGCTTTCTCTAAGGCAGACATTAAAAGAGAGCTTAAAAAAGCTAAGTTTATCAGACAAACAAATAATGCTAATAATCAAATTTATTTTTTTAATTATCATGATTCGGCTTTATTGGTAGAAGAAGTAGGCAGGTTAAGGGAACTAACTTTTAGAAATGCAGGTGGCGGAACCGGTAAAAGTATTGATGTTGACGAATATGATACTGCTAAAACTCCATATGAACAATTAATTGTCTGGGATCCGGAAGAAGAAGAAATACTGGGTGGTTATAGATTTTTGCTTTGTAAAAATGCAGAGAAGGATGAAAATGGAGATATTATTACAGCAACATCGCGCCTGTTTAATTTTTCTGATAATTTTAAACACAACTATTTGCCGGTTTTAATTGAATTAGGACGGTCGTTTGTACAGCCTGTATATCAATCAACAAAAGTTGGGAGAAAAGCACTTTTTGCACTTGATAACTTATGGGACGGCTTGGGAGCTTTGGTTGTTGAAAATCCGGAAGTAAACTACTTTTTTGGAAAAGTTACCATGTATCCGCATTACAACAGGGATGCCCGGAATATGATCTTATATTTTATGAATAAACATTTTAAGGATAATGACAATTTATTATCATTAAAAAATCCGCTTAAAATAGATGTTGACATAAAAAAAATGGAAACTATTTTCACAGGAAAAGATTATTTGGAAAATCAAAAAATTCTTTCTCAAAAGGTCAGGGAATTTGGTGAAAATGTGCCGCCGTTAATAAATGCTTATATAAATTTATCGCCTACAATGAAAACATTTGGAACATCTCTAAATCCTTATTTTGGAAATGTTGAAGAAACTGCAATAATGGTTACCATTTCAGATGTTTTTGAACAGAAAAAAGAAAGGCATGTAAATTCTTATATCAATGGCAAAAAATAAGTCCACATACTGTAATTAAAAACAAGGAAAATATTTTATCTGTTGAATATTTTAAAACCAAGTTTTTTTGGTTTGTTAGTTAGAATCAGAATCTTTTGATTGTAGTTCATCAACCTGTTTTTGTAATTCTAATTCTTTCATTTTTATATTTGTGATATCTGTGCCTATGCTTAAGATACGCTCTACTTCTCCATTGTCGTTTAAAACCGGAGTGTAATTTTCTAATACCCATATATCTCTTCCCTGAAAATTGTCATAAAAAACTCTACTTTGTGCTTTGCCATTTAATAAATCTTCCCAGAATTTTAAAAATGCTTCCGGGTTTGTTTTTGCTTCTGCGGCAAGGTCTTTAATGTTTTTACCAATTGTTTTATCAGCAGGAACTCCGGTAAGTTCATAATTGCGTTCATTCACATTTAAAATTTTTCCATTTCTGTCAAATTCAACAACTAAATTTGATTTGTTTAAAGCATTCCAAAGACTTTCTGATTCCTCTTGCCTTCTTGCAGCTTCTTCTTGTGTTGCTTGAAGTTCTTCCATATTCTGCCTCATTTCTTCTTCCTGAGCTGATAGTTCTTCACTCTGATGTTGTGATTCTTCCAGCAATTTGGCTGTTTTAATATTTACTTTTACGCTGGAAATAATAGAGGCAATATCTTCACCAAGTTGCTCTAAAAAATCTATTTGATGTTGTTGAAAATCATTAAAAGAAGCCAATTCAATTACTCCGTAAACAATATCATTAAGTTTTAAGGGTATAATTAATATTGCAGTAGGATTTGCATCTCCTAAGCCAGAATTTATATTTACGTAATCTTCGGGTATTTCTGTTAAATGAATTATCATTTTTTCGTGCGCTGCTCTTCCAACAAGCCCTTGTCCTACTTTTATTTGTTTGTTTATTAATTTATCGCGGCCAAAAGCTATTGCTGAAGTTAACTCATAAAAAATATCTTCCTTATTATCATCGTTTAAAATAAACATTGCGCCTTGAATTACATCTAAATATTTTACCAGGTTACTCATTACCTGAAAAGAAAGTTCTTTAAAACTGTTATTATAAGTACGTAATATATCGCCAAATTTGGCTAATCCTGCTGTTGCCCAGTTTCTTTTTTTGTCTTCTTCTTTTCTGTTGTTTTCTTCTTTTGAGGCTTTTAATAAACTATCCCGCATTTCTAACAATGCATTTCCCAGAACATCTTTGTTGCTTAACGGTTCAAATTCAGCTTCTAATTTGCCATTTCCAATTTGAGCAGCAAAATCTGACGTTTTTTGTAATCCTTTGATAAGCCTATTTAATGAAGTAGCAATATCACTTATTTCATCTTTTATTCTTAAACTAATTGTTTTTGGATGCATGCCCAATGCTAACTGATCAACTAACTTTCGAATTTTAATAACAGCACCCGAAACGGTTTTTGACATATAAATAGTAAACCAAAAAGATAATATTAAACCAAGCAAAATAGCAATAAGTACATTTCTGTAAACAGCGTTAAGCTTAGTTTCAATACTTTGTTTAGCATCTTTTACAATTAATTGTGAATCTGTTTTTACATTATCAAGCATTTTAATCATGCTTATTCCTTTATCAGACACTTTAGAATTAATTTCCTGTATTTTTTTCCTGTTCGTAACAATTATATTATTTTCATTGAATTCAGAATAGTTAGATGTATCAGAACCGTCTGATTGAAGTTTTTTAAGCATGGAAAATTCTTCCAGTTTCCGATTTTTTACATCTCCAAAATATGTTAAAAACACATCGTTATATTGCGATTTAATATTTTTTGTATAGGTAATTATTTCTTCAACATATTGTTGATATTGGCTATTGTTGTTCAATAAATTGTTTCCTTCAATTTTTTTAATTTGGTCGTTAAAAAATTGTATTTGAAAATTATGCTCGCCCCACCAATAATTAAAAGTACTTTCATCGTCGCAAAGTGCCAGTTCTAACAATATATGCATGTCAGAACGTAAAAAATATTTTGCTTCAAAAACGGCATCTGAAAAAACAATTCCTGAATTTAATATTTGATTTTGATGTTCCAGTTTTTTTATAACAAAACTAAACTGAACAGCCAAATATATAAGAACAATACTTGTTACAATTAAACTAATAAATAACTTGTATGATATTTTTAATTTGCTGAAAAAATTGTTCATTTTATTACGTATTAAGATTCACTTTTCTTTATTGCTGCTTTAAAGGTGGTATAATAATATTAAAAAATCAAATACAAATCTAAGCATTATGCTTTACTTTATATAAATCATTTTCTTAATAATTTTTTGGCTATTTGAAGTTAATTCTAAAAAATAAACACCCGGTTTCAGATTTAATATGTTTGCCTGAAGTGTATATACATATTTACCAATATTTTTTTCTTCATTATCAATAATTGTTGCTAATTTTTCTCCAAAAGTAGAATATATGTAAAGATTAATTTTTGATTTCCTTTTTAATCTAAAGGTAAAAATTGTTAATTCGGAAAAAGGGTTGGGATAATTTTGTTCCACAACAAAAGGAACAGACAAGTTGGAAGATGTTTCTAAAGAATCAATATTAATATCGGCTGTCCAAAGATTTAATTCATCATTTTCATAACTAACCCAAATAGGCCTTATTATATTATTATATGCAGTTATATTGATATAATCACCCAGAAAAACAGATGAATAAGGATAATAAGGTTCTTCACTAATTTTAAAATTTGTAAAACTTTCTCCACCATCTTTTGATAAAGCCATGAAAACATCTGTATAATTATTATCATAATTCCTGCGATCGTAAAATACAATGTAAATATAACCGGTTGCCTGGTCAATTGTCATCCATGAAAAAAACTGATGGTTTTCAGTTATATCATCATTTACTCGTTTTGCATTGCTCCATGTTTCTCCACCATCAACCGATTTTGTAATGAAAATATCAGTATTGTTTTCACCATTGCGCTGGTCTGCCCAATTCACATATATATTGCCACGGTAAATTCCCCGGCTTGTATCACAAGTAGTTATTGGCATTCCGTTACATCTGTTTATTCCGGGAATATCAAAAACCCAGCCTCCGGGCATATTTGCAATTATTTTATCCTGATTAAGCCATGTTTCACCACCATCAACTGATTTGTCGAAATAAATTTTTTCATGGCCTGCCCATGAAACAAAAATTTCTCCGTTGGGGCCAATAGCCGGAACAGCACCTTCAACCGTATTATCGTCATCAATACAATCTCCGGCTTCGTCACTTATAACAATTGGTGTCGCCCAGCTATTTCCACCATCAATTGATTTTGAAAACAGAATTAACGATTGGTCTTCAGGCCGTACGCTTCCATACTCATCAAACTGTGTCCATGTTACATATATAATATCATTTTGCCTGTCATAAACAGCCCATTCTTTATCTTGTGCTTTTGTCCCATTTAGCCCAATGTAGGTTCCTGAATTCCAGTTAATTCCTCCATCAGTAGATTTTTGGCACACAATTCTGTCAATCCAGTTTCCGTCATCAGGGTTTGAAAGATGAAAATAAAAAAATGTATTATTCTTTCCTGCAATTACACATGGGTCGCCCCAAACGCCATATTCGGAAGTAAGAGAATTATATTGCCAGGAATATCCTTCATTATTAGAATAAAAGACTTTGTTTAAATTTGAACCGGCAACAAGAGAATTAGTATTTAATGGATTAATTGCAATTGAAGGCTCATTAGGAAAATTTAAATTGTTAATTAAAATATTTGTATGCTGTGCACTTAAAAAATAATTGTTTGCAATAAAAAAGTATAAGAATAGTAAATACCGATTAAAATTTCTTAAAAAATAATTTAATAAATTCACTTTAGTAAATTTGTTATAAAATTAATATTGGTCAAAAATAAAGAATTACTACTAAAATAAATTGATAACATTTTTAAAATTATTTATAACAATATTAATCTTTAAAAGGTTAAACAAGTAGAATTATTTCTTTTAAAGAGTCTAATAAATAATACTTAAGTTTTTTTAGTTTTGCATAAATTAAAAAACAACAAAATGGATATTGTATTAAGTGGCATTCGGTCAACCGGAAATTTACACCTGGGAAATTATTTTGGAGCTTTAAAAAATTTTATAAAAATGCAACATGAAAATCAATGTTATTTTTTTATTGCAGATTTTCATTCACTTACAACACATCCAACACCGGCTGATTTGCACAGCAATGTACGTCAGGTGTTGGCTGAATACCTGGCTGCCGGGTTAGATCCTGAAGTGGCAACTTTATACATACAAAGCGATGTTCCTGAAATTGCTGAACTTTACTTGTTGCTTAATATGAATGCCTATATTGGTGAACTTGAACGAACAACAACGTTTAAAGATAAAGTACGTAAGCAACCCGAAAATGTAAATGCCGGCTTGTTAACATATCCTGTTTTAATGGCAGCAGATATTATTATTCATAAAGCTACTAAGGTGCCTGTTGGAAAAGATCAGGAGCAAAATCTTGAAATGGCCAGAAAATTTGCAAAAAGATTTAACCGAATGTATAATGTTAGTTTTTTCCCCGAGCCACAGCCATATAATTTTGGACAAAAATTAGTGAAAATACCCGGCTTGGATGGTTCCGGTAAAATGGGCAAATCAGAAGGAAATGCTATTAATTTATCTGATACTGAAGAGGTTATTAGGAAAAAGGTAATGCGTGCTGTTACTGATTCGGGCCCAACAAAAATGAATCAGACAAAACCTGAGCCAATTCAAAATTTATTTACTTTAATGGAAGTAGTGTCTTCTAAAGATACAGTAGAATATTATAATGAAAAATATAACCAGTGTGCCATTAGGTATGGTGATATGAAAAAACAACTTGCGGCCGATATTAATACCTTTATTTCACCTATTAGAGAAAAAATTATTGAAATTTATAACGATACTTCTTATTTACACAAAGTTGCTGAATTAGGAGCACAAAAAGCCAGAGAAAATGCTTCAAAAACACTTAAAGAAGTAAGAGAAATTATTGGGTTTAAGAAGTTCTGATTAGTTTTCTTAATAAATCATTTTAATCAATAGTATTATAATATAACTTATAATTTAATTTTTATCCTTTCTGTATTTAATTAACAGAAATATAATAAAACTCCTGTTTTCTCCATATATATAGCAATTAACTGCCTAAATAATGCTTTGCTTTTCTTAAACATTTTACTTATTTTTAAAAGGCTTTTAATTTATTGTTAAAAAAGCTATATAAAATAATGTAGCTTATTAAATAGTTTCAAGAAAAAATAGTTCCCCGAAAGTAAAGTTCGGAAGATATAGTTTAGCTTATTCAAATGAGTAAGAGGCTATTAAATATAAATCTGTAATACATATTTTATGTATAAGAAATTTATAACTATTTCCATTTTTTTATTCTCTGCATTTTATTGTTTTTCACAAAATGATACTACAGAAGTTGGAGAATTGGTAAATTATTCAATTGAAGAATTATTGAATCTGAAAATTTCTTCTGTTTCTAAAAACGAAGAAAAACTTACTAAAGCACCGCAATTTGTTACAGTAATAACCGGACAAGAAATAATTGAACGAGGATATATTGACTTAGAGCAAGTACTACACGATTTTGCAGGTTTTGACATATCAAGAGGCAATGGAACACAATATTCGCAAATATATCAAAGAGGTTATCGTTCAAATAATACAGACAGGACGCTTTTGTTAATTGATGGTGTAGAGGAGAATGACCTGTGGAGTGGAAGTGTTTGGCTATCACGCCAATATCCGTTGTCGAATATTGAACGAATAGAGATAATTTACGGGCCTGCATCAACACTTTATGGCGCTAATGCATTTGTTGGTGTTATAAACATTATTACGAAAGATCCTGCAAAAACACTAAAACAAAATACTAAATTCAATTTAAACGGTATTGCCAATTATGGTTCATGGAATACAAAGTTTTTTGATGCTACTATAACATCTCGTATAAATAAAGCTTTTATTATGTTAACGGGAAGGATTTATAAATCAGACGAAATGAATCTTTCAAAATACAACGATTGGGATTATGATTTGTCAGGCTACGATGTTAATTATTATAGCCGTATATTAGATACTAATGATTTATCAATAATTAATACTGCAATTGAGTTAGATAACCAAGCTTTTTACAACGACTCGGTTTTAAATGGAGTAAAGCCACATTACAGCAATTCTACAAAAGATTGGCTTATTAATGGGAAAATGAAAATTGAGAATTTTACTATTGGGTTACAAATGTGGCAACGCAACGAAGGCTATGGAGCATGGTATAGAGATGATTATGAATTAGGAACTGATTTTGGAGGGAAGTGGGTTCCTAAAAATTCGTTTTTTTATATTAATTATACAAAAAAATTTAGCGATAAATTTACATTAACAAATCTTACACGTTATAAAATTCATCAATTAAAAGGCTCTTGTGAGGAGTTTTATTACAAAGGTTATTTGAATCAAATTTTTACTTTAACTGACCTTTTAGACAGTACCGGAAATTTAAGTTCAAATCCGGTTCAGCCATATTGGTTACATTCTTTTTGGTATGTGTATTCGCAGCAAGTACGCTCGGAGCTGACAGCAGTCTATTCCCCTATTAGTAAAATAGATATAATTTCAGGATTTGAATTTAGAAGAAGTTTAATACAAGGCGAGTATATTACCAGCTTAGTTGAAAATCCTTCTGAGACTGGAATAAATCCGGGTACTATAGGAGGCAATTATTTCCCCGGCTTTGATATTGGAGTTTATTCGCAATTTAACTGGCATATTGTTGAAAATTTTGATTTTGTTGCCGGAGGCAGGCTTGATTACAATCGAGTTAGAGAAACAGGAGGATATGGAGCTGTTTTTAACCCAAAACTTGCTATTATTTATGGAAAAAAAGCGCTGAATTTTAAATTAATTTATTCTGAAGCTTTTAAAGATGCGGAAAACTGGGTTAAATATGGAACAACTCCCGGCAGATTGCTTAACAATCCGTATCTGGTTCCTGAACGTGTAAATAATATTGAAGCAAACCTCGGAATGAAAATAAATGACAGAATATATGCCTCATTTACAGCATATCAGGCTAATTACAGCAATGTTATAGGTACAGTAGATGTAAATTATGTTGATGAGGAAGGGCGCACCATCGAAACCACACAACATCAATCTACCGGATCATTGGTAATACAAGGTTTTCAGACTGATATGAAAGCTAAGTTCGGAAATTATAGTTCTTATATTAACTATACTTTTACAAACCCGCAAAATACCGGGCGTGATACTTTAGTTAGAATTGGCGATATTGCCAGTCATAAATTGAATTTTGGAATTAATGCTGTTCTATTCGATAATTTGAATGTAAATGCCCGGTTTAATTATATGGGTAAGAGAAAAACAGGAAAGAATACAACAATAAAAAATAATCCGTTAGATTATATTGATCCTTATTTTATTGCAAATATGGCTATTACATATCGTTTTATTAGTAGTGTAAAATTACAATTGTCAGTTAATAATCTTTTTAATTCAGAATATTTTCATCCGGGTGTGCGTAGTGCCAACGGTAGTTATTATGCTGCAAAAATGCCACAAAACGAAAGAAATTTTATGATTAAAATTATTTTTGCCTTGCCTTAAAATAATTGTTTAGCAAAACTTTTGAGCTGTTCTTTTTCCTTAATTTTCGATATTGTTTTATTAAAACAGTGTTAAAAAAGTTTTTTTTAGTATAAAAATGTGTTTATTTATATTCATTTTAAATAAACCACCTAAAAAAACATTCTCAAAATGAAATTATTAAAAAATGTATCAAGTAGTTTAATAGCTGTTATGGCTGCTTTGTTTCTATTTAGCTTTTCTCAAAAAGCGTATTCTCATTGTGAAATACCTTGTGGTATTTACGAAGATTCTATTCGAATAGCTTTGTTGCATGAAGATATAAGTACTATTGAAAAATCAATGCTTAAAATTGAAGCGTTATCAAAAGAAGAAACTGTAAACTATAATCAATTAGTAAGATGGGTAAACAATAAAGACGAGCATGCTCAAAAAATACAGGATATTGTTAGTCAATATTTTTTGCATCAACGTATAAGAATTGTTGAACCCGATGATGAAAATTATCAAAAGTATATTACTCAACTTACACTTTTGCATAAAATTGCTGTGTATGCTATGAAAGCTAAACAAACAACAGATATGGAATACATTGACAAATTACGGGAAACAGTAGCGTTATTTGAAGAGGCGTATTTTCATACGCATGAGCATAAATAATATTTGTTAAAACAGTGGCCAATAATTAGGGTTAATTGCTTATAATTAATTTATAATGCTCATAACGTTCTAAAATTTCAGTAACATAAGCAAACGTTTCTGAACCACGGCAATAACCATATTTTACTACCGGGTCTTGATAATAAACAGGGTTCGACTTATTCAAAATATAATAGTCAACATTATCAGTCCATTTTTTTGGATTTTTCCCATTCTTTACAGCTAATCGCATGGCATCTTGTACGTGTCCTAATCCAACATTATATGAAGCTAATATAAACTTAATTCTTTCTTGCTTGTTCGCAATTGAATCTTTTAGGTTTTTGTCTAACCATTTAATAAACTGAACACCGGCTTTTATATTTTTTGTTGGTGAAGAACGTTGATTAGCTCCATATTTTCTGGCTGTTCTTGGCATTAATTGCATTAAGCCAAAAGCTCCTGCCCACGATTCTGCTTTGGGGTCAAACCTTGATTCCTGATAAATTAATGAGGCTAATAAACGCCAATCCCAACCAATTTGTTTACTATACCTGCGAATAATAGCATCATAATCTGATATTTTTCCACCTTGCGAAGATAAATATCCACTGCTTTTCCTGTGTGTAGCTTTTTTATTCTTATAATACTTATTGTAAATAATTCTATATCTGGCAGTTTTTTTAAAGTTAATAACCCATTCATTTAAAGTAGCTAATAACTCAGGAGAATTTTTTCTGACAGCCCAGGCTAATTTTTGGGGAAAGCTTATTGCCGTTTTTACATCAATATTAGGATAATAAGTCTGATTTAAAAGCGCAACATTTTCATCGCTAACAGTATAATCTATTTCTCCTTTCGATACCAATGAGATTAATTGTTCGGTTGAATAATTTTCTACTTCAATTATATTTATACTGTCACCAATTTCTTCCGATAAATTTTTAAGTCTCTTGCTAAAGGCTGAATTTTTTTGCACATAAACTGTTTTACGGGCTAAATCTAATTGATTACGTAAAAGTTTTTTTTCTAACGTATTTCTACTCATTTTTGTCCATTCTTTAGGTTTTCGCTGAACCAGAACTTGCTTTGTATAGCTATATGGCTCAACAAAATTTAAAAATTTATTTCGTTGTTTTGTTACTGTTAGGTTTAATGCTAACAAATCGCATTTACCTGTATTAAGTTTATCAAATGTGTCTTCTAAGTCGTTACTAACAATTATTTCCAGGTCAACTGATAAATAATCAGCTAATAATTTTAACATATCATACTGATAACCCATGGGTTCTCCCCGGTAAATAAAGTAACTTGTTGAATTAAAGTCAGTAAGCGCTATTAATTTTCCTCTTTTAATTATTTGTTCTAAATCAATTGTAACTTTCTGTTCATCTTTTTTATTTTTGTCTGTATTACATGAAAACAAAAACATTAATAAGATAATTACAGCAAATGGTTTGTATATTAGCCTGTTATTCAATAGTTATATATTTATTGATAAACTTAAATGTAACTAATTTGTTTTAACAAACAAAAGGTATTAATATGAAAATAATATATTCATGAAGATATTAATAACGGGTAGCAATGGTTTATTAGGACAGAAGCTGGTTCATCTGTTTTATCAAATGGTTGATATTAATTTATTGGCAACCTCAAAATCTGCTAACAAAATTGCATCATTAAGAAACATTCAATTTCAAAAAATAGATATTGAAAACAAAAATGAGGTAAACAACAAAATAAATAATTATAACCCTGATGTTATTATAAATGCAGCCGGGATAACAAATGTGGATGAATGTTTTAGAAACAAGGAAACATGTTTACGAGTAAATGTAGAAGGAACAAGGAATCTGGTTAACGCAGCAAATTCAATAAATGCGCATTACATTCATTGTTCAACCGATTTTGTTTTTAGCGGATTAAAAGGGCCTTATGCAGAAAATGATTTACCCAATCCGGTAAATTATTATGGAGAAACTAAACTTGATGCAGAAATTTTGGTTCAAGAGCATTGTAAAAATTGGGCAATAGTTCGTACAGTTTTAGTTTATGGAGTTACTGAAAACATGAATCGTTCAAATATTGTTTTATGGGTGAAAAAATCACTTGAAAAAAATATCCCTATTCGAGTTGTTAATGACCAGTTTCGCACACCTACTTTAGCTGAAGACTTGGCATATGGATGTTATCTTATAGCTAAAAAAAGAGAAAGAGGTATTTTCCATATTTCAGGAAGTGAGATGTTTAGTATTTATGAAATAGCAATTAAAGTAGCTGAGTTTTTTAATTTGCCGAAAGAACTTATATCGCCAGTAAATTCTAAAACGCTTAATGAATTGGAAAAACGGCCTGCAAAAACCGGGTTTATTATTGAAAAAGCAAAAAACAAATTGAAATATAAACCTCATTCGTTTATTGAAGGCTTGGAAATTTTGCAAAGGCAACTTATATAAACTTCAATAATACATATACTATTATATTTCTAATAATTAAGTTCAATTTCAATTGTAATCAAAAAACACACTTGTTAAATTACGATTATTATTGAAAAACATAAATCAGGCAAATAGTAAATTCTCGTTTTTTCAAATTTGTTTTTTTCAATATTTTGTTAATCAAAAGTTAACCCGCTTAATTCATACAAAAGCGAAGTGAAGTGTATTTTCGAGCTATAAAAATAATTAGCTTTATTATTGATTGTTTAAAAGTTTTATTTACTTTTGCAGGTCTGAAAAAGAAGTTGTATTTGAAAATAAATTTATACGATGTATTTAACCGCTGAAAAGAAAAAAGAATTTTTTAAAACTTACGGAAAGTCTGAATCCGATACCGGATCAACTGAAGCACAAATTGCTCTGTTTACTTTTCGTATAAGTAACTTAACAAACTATTTAAAAGAGAATAAGAAAGATTATAGCACGCAACGTGCGCTGCTAAAATTAGTAGGAAAACGAAGAAGATTGTTAGATTATCTTAAAAATCGTGATATTGAACGATACCGGGAAATCATAAAATCATTAAAGCTACGTCGATAAAACAAAAAAGGCAATTAAGCAATTGCCTTTTTTTATTTTATTCCTTTGTGTCAAGAAAATAAGCAAACAAGATCAAAACAATAAATTATGTATAATAAAATTGAAAAAACCATCAAATTAAAGGATGGACGAGAAATAATTATAGAAACCGGAAAACTTGCAAAACAAGCAGACGGTTCTGTAGTAGTAAAAATGGGTAAAACAATGTTGCTTGCTACGGTAGTTTCTGCAACTGAAGCCAGAGAAGATGTTGATTTTATGCCTTTATCGGTTGAATACCGCGAGAAGTTTTCATCATTCGGACGATTTCCGGGTGGTTTTATGAAAAGAGAAGCCAGGCCTTCTGATAGTGAGATATTAACATCAAGAATAGTTGACAGGGCACTTCGTCCTTTATTTCCCGATAACTTTCATGCTGAAACTTTTGTAACCATTAATTTAATTTCAGCCGATAAAGAAACAATGCCCGATGCTTTAGCCGGATTAGCTGCATCTGCTGCGTTAAGTGTTTCCGACATACCTTTTCATGGACCAATTTCAGAAGTTCGTGTTGCTTTATTAGACGGCGAGTTTCTAATTAACCCAACTTTTGAACAAACTGAAAATGCTGATATAGAATTAATGGTTGGAGCAACTTACGAGAATGTATTGATGGTTGAAGGTGAAATGAATGAAGCTTCAGAAGAAGATATGCTTGAAGCTATTAAAATTGCTCATGAAGCAATAAAAGAGCAATGTAAAGTTCAAATGGAGCTTACAAAAGAAGTGGGCAAGACAGAGAAAAGAGAATACAACCATGAAACTAACGATGAAGAATTAAGAAAGTTAGTAAGGGAAAAAACATATGATAAAATATTTGCTGTTGCAAAGGCAGGCAAAGGAAAACATGAAAGAAAAACTGAATTTGACAGTATAAAACAAGAATTTATCGATTCGTTTAATGAAGAAGAGGAAGTAAATGAATCATTAGTTGGAAGATATTTTCATGATGTTGAAAAAGAAGCTGTTAGAAATTTAGTGCTTTCTGAGAAAAAACGTTTAGACGGGAGAAAAACTGACGAAATAAGGCCAATTTGGTGCGAAGTAGATTATTTGCCTGCTGCGCATGGTTCTGCAATTTTTACTCGTGGTGAAACACAATCGCTAACCACTATTACCTTAGGAACTAAATTAGATGAAAAAATAATTGATGATGTTTTAATTCAACGAAAAGATAAAATTATGCTTCATTATAATTTTCCACCTTTTGCAACTGGCGATGCCAGGCCTGTTAGAGGGTTAAGCAGGCGGGAAGTTGGACATGGAAATCTGGCATTCAGGGCACTTAAAAGAATGATACCCGCAGGTGAAGCAAATCCTTATGCAATACGTATTGTATCTGATATTTTAGAATCAAACGGTTCGTCGTCAATGGCCACTGTTTGTGCCGGAACGCTGGCTTTAATGGATGCAGGCATTAAAATTAAAAAGCCTGTTTCAGGAATTGCCATGGGTTTAATTATGAATGAAAAAGGAGAGTATGCAATTCTTTCTGACATATTAGGAGATGAAGACCATTTAGGCGATATGGATTTTAAAGTTACCGGAACAAAAGACGGAATTACTGCTTGTCAGATGGATATTAAAGTAGATGGTTTATCGTACGATGTTTTGGAACATGCATTGGCTCAGGCAAAAGAAGGACGTATGCATATTTTAGGTAAAATAACCGATACTATTGCTGAACCAAGAGCTGATTTAAAGCCACATGCTCCGAGAATTGTTCAGTTAACAGTTGATAAAGAGTTTATTGGTGCTATTATTGGCCCGGGTGGAAAAATAATTCAGGATATTCAAGCTACTACCGGAACCACAATAGTTATTGAAGAAATTGACAGCAAAGGAATAGTTGATATTTTTGCCGATAATAAGGAAGCTATTGATATGGCTCTGGAAAGAATAAACGGTATAATTGAAGTGCCTGAAGTAGGAAAGGTGTATAAAGGAAAAATTAAATCAATTGTGAATTTTGGTGCTTTTGTTGAAATTTTACCTGGTAAAGATGGACTTTTACACATTTCGGAAATTGAATGGAGACGAATAAATTCTGTGGAAGATGTGTTAAAAGAAGGACAGGAGATAGAAGTGAAATTAATTGATATTGACCGAAACGGTAAATTAAAACTTTCAAGAAAAGTACTTCTTCCAAAACCTCCAAGGCCGGAGAATAAAGAAAATAAAGAATAAAAGCTTAATAGTTCTAAAACTTAGAGCCATTAGATAAATTTCTAATGGCTTTATTTTTGCCGGCCATTTCGAAAGTACAGAAGAATTTGGGAATTATCATCTTTCTGTAAATATATAAATGAACTATGGGCAGGAGGAACTTTTCTAATAACCTAAATGAATAATTTTTCTTTTTAAAAATCGAGAATTTCTTTGAGTTTTTTATAACCCGGTTTGCTTGCTTTTATTTTATCACCACATTTTAAAACAACCAAAAACGATTCTTTATCGTACAACTCAAGCTTAACTATTTGTTTCACATTTAAAATGTATGATCGGTGAATTCTTACAAATTGTTTATCATTTAAATGATTTTCGTAAAACTTCATGGTTTTTTGTTGCAAAAAATTTCCTTTTTCAGCATGAATTAAAACGTAATCGTCTTGTGCTTCAAAAAAATGAATGGTATCAATAGGCAAAATATGGATTTCAGCTCTTTTTTTAACTACAATCCGAGTTAATTTTTCAGCATTATTTAAATAACTGTTGATTAGATTATTTGCTGAAATTTTTTTTTCGCTGTTTTCTAATCGTAATAACACTGATTCTATGGCTTTTTGTAATCTTTCTTTCGAAAACGGTTTTAGTAAATAGTCAATTGCATTATGCTCAAATGCCTTTATGGCATATTTGTCGTAAGCAGTAGTAAAAATTATTTCCGGTTTTTCATCTAACAATTCCAACATTTCAAAACCGCTTATTTTTGGCATTTGAATATCGAGAAAAATAAAATCGGGCTTTAGTTCATTTACTGCTTTTACTCCTTCAAAACCGTTTTCACATTCTTTAATAATTTCAATCTGCATGTTCTCTTTTAAATATATTTTTAAAAGATTGCGGGCTAATTTTTCATCATCAATAATGACAGCTTTAAATTTTTTCATTTAGAATTTAGTTTTCAGATTCTTCAATAACAGGGAAGAGTAATTCTACGGTAAAACTTTTTGACTTCTTTTCAATATTCACCAGGTCAGTTCTTTCATAAATAAGCTTCATCCTGTCTTTAATATTTTGTAAACCAATACCTTCCCCTTTATTATGCACTGCTTCCGGGTCGAAATTGTTTTTAATGTTAATTTTTAAATAATCACTTCGGCAATGACAAATCGTTTCAATTTTTACGTTTCCTGTACTTTCATAAACACCATGTTTAATTGCATTTTCATATAAAGGTTGCAAAATCATTACCGGAATTTTCATTTGATAACATTCCGGATCAATGCTTTTCTTTATGGTTAGTTTATTTCCAAACCTGATTTTTTCAATTTCTAAATAGGTCATAACATTGTTAATTTCGTCTGAAAATTTTGTAAATTTTGTCTCATCCTGTACTAATGAATAACGTAAATATTCGCCTAATTTAATAATCATATCGTGCGCTTTTTCAGGTGTTGAAATGGTTAACGAACTAATAGAATTTAAACTGTTAAATAAAAAATGCGGATTAATTTGCGATTTTAAAGCATTTAATTCTGTTTCTTTTAACAGTATATTTAATTCGGCTTCGTGCTTAATTTTTTCTTGCAAATTATTGTAATAAATAATCAGATAATAAATTAAAACAATCACAAAATAAAACATAACACCAATTACAAACCGCCAGATAAACGTTTGCTGAAGAAATGAAATATAAGTTTTACTAAAACCGAATGTGTTTGTGAGTAAAAACCTACCAACAAGAAGCCATAAAAAAGTTAGAATAACAACCGTTCCCAAATGATTCAGAACAATATTAAAAACAGTTTGATTTTCAAAATCGTTATAATTAACCACAAACCAAATAAATAGCGATAGCAAGGCATATAGCCCGTTAAAAACAAAACCATCGGCAAATGCTTCTCCAAATGTAAAATCGTTATAAAAATAAACTATGAGTGATTGTAAAAAAGCAAGCACTATCCAAATTGATAAAAATGAGTAAAAGTATTTAGGGCTTTTTACAATGGGATTGTTCATTTTTGAAACTTAATTAGTGTAAATTTATAAGAATGTTGTTGTAAATAAAGTTTTTTTAAAACTTATCCTATCAAGTTGTTCATTATACATTCTGATATTAAATATACGGAGTTATAGTTATTAAAATATACTTTATTTTAATATAAATGTTCCACTTTTTCAAAAAGTGGAACACTTTGCCAACCTCTTAAACTTTCTCTTATTCAGTTTTTTGCCTATTACTCTCTTTGTTTTCAGATACTTTTATACAATCGTTAATATTACTTAAATACTTTTGATTTCTCCTCCACCAAAAATAGCAATTCCTTTTATAACAAGTCTTTGATCGGAGTCTGTAACGTTAATAACATTTCTGCGTTTATCGGAAAAACCGCCAAAAATAGAAATAACATCAACTTTTATTTCCCAGTTTGCCGGAACAATGATTTTTGACCCTCCAAATAAGGTGAAAACATCAATTACATTAGTGCCGGGAGCTAATTTGGCATTTAACAAATCAAAAGAAGAACCGCCAAAAACAGAAGTTATTTTGCCACCTTTAAAATTTTGCGAGGTTATTGTACGTTCGCTTCCACTAAATACATTCAATTCATCAATATAATCATGGTCGTAAACAGAGGAAGGATGATAACCATTATCATCGTATCTTCTTCTTCTAAATAACAGCAAAATTCCTAATCCAATTAAAAATACCGGCCAAAACAAACGGTGATAATTAAATGGCATATAAAAAATATCTGGTAACATAAAAAATACCCCAATTGCAATTAATATTACACCGGTAATTACACTTTGACGACTTGCCAGACTAATAACACCAATAACTATTAACAGCATTTTCCATGAAAATATGTAATGTTTTACATTATATGGTATAATATGAAAATTGCCCGCCAGGAGCAACCCGCCAAAAAGCATTAATAGTAAGGCCAGTATAATTCTTTTATCAAACCTGTTTTGTGTTTCATTCATTCGTTCCATAATATTTACTTTTTAATTGATTAATAACTTCTTCAAAAATAGGTTGATACATTAGCTTGAAAAACAGGAAATCGGTAAAATGCGGTTTTTTATCGGTAAAGCATTTCTTTAAGTTATGAAGCTTATAATTTTTTAGTAAATTGCTTAGTAATTTACTTGAATGTCAGCATAACTTTGCCATGGAAGAAATTAAAATTAAGGTTTATGGTTTGTTTAAAATAAATCGTAAGCATTTTTTACTGTTATATTTAATTCTTGGGCTTTTATTTTTGTCATTAGCAGTATTTTTTTTCTTTTTTCAAATAAAAGTACCTGAAAATTCCGGTCATTTAGCCAAAATTATTTTTGATAATTTCAGTCTTTTTTGGTTCATTATGTTGTTCTGGCTAATAATTGAAGGACAGTTTTACTGGACTAAATTTGTTAAAAGGCAGCTTCAAATTATTGAGCAGCAAAAAAAAGAAATTCAAAGTCATTTGATTAAAATTGAACAGCAAAAAAATGAGCTTAATGAAAAAAATGTTCAAATTACCGATAGTATAAACTATGCAAGCAGGATTCAAAGGACACTTCTGCCTAAAGAGGCGAGGTTTAAAGAGTTTTTGTCAGACTATTTCATTTTCTTTAAACCGCGCGATATTGTAAGCGGCGACTTTTATTGGGTAAGAAAAATAAGTGAAAAAATAATACTTGTAGCTGCTGATTGTACCGGACATGGAGTGCCGGGAGCCTTTATGAGCATGTTGGGAATTTCTTATTTAAAGGAAATTTCGGATAAAATGTTACGTGATACAGAAGATATCTCACCCGGAATATTGCTGGATAATTTGCGTAATATGATAAAAACGAACCTTCATCAAACAAATGATGAAAATTCAACAAAAGACGGGATGGATATTGCGGTTTCAATAATTGACCTGAAAAAGAACATTTTGCAATTTTCAGGTGCTAACAACCCGCTTTTCTTAATTAGAAATAATGAACTAATAAAATATAAAGGAACGCCTAATCCGGTTGGTATTTATTTAGAGGAAATTCCTTTCAGGGATATTACAATTGAACTGCAAAACAGTGATATTTTTTATATGTTTTCAGATGGTTTTGCTGATCAGTTTGGGGGCGAAAGAAATAAAAAATTCGGGTCAAAAAAATTTAAAGAACTACTATTATCTATTCATAAAAAACCATTATCTGAGCAAAAAAAATTATTAAATGTTACTTTTGAAAATTGGAAATCAGGCTATTCACAGGTTGACGATGTTTTAGTAGTGGGTTTTTCAATTTAATAATTATTTATTTATGATAAATCTTAAGTTAGTAACATTTATAATAGGAGTAAGCTTATTTATTTTATTGAATTTAGCAGCTTTTGTGTCATTGCTCGAAAAAGAAAAACGGGCATCTATCCGTTTTTTTCTAATTTCATGGCCGGGTTTAATCATATTTCTTTTACCGGGTTTTACAAATACTGAAATTTCCAATTATATTTCATTGGCTCTTATTGTAATTAGTGCTTTTGTAGTTATAATTTTCGTTATTCCCTTAAACGGAGAAATTGATAATGCAAGCGATACGCCTTTAATAAAGCATGATGAACGCGATACCATGTTTTCCAGAAACGAATTAATTCCCGATACAGAAAAATTTAATTCTTATTACAACAACAAGCCTCAACAAAAATTACTTGATGATAAATTCAGGGTTAAACCGGGTTTGCTTTCGTCAAAATCAGCAAATTACGACCCTGTTCTATTTGCTTCAGCCGAAGCAAGTTTTTATACGGTTTCAGCATATAGAAATTTTATTGATGGAGAAATAAATAATACAAAAACTTATGTTGACACAATTTCAATAACAGGTTATATAAAAAACTGGAGTAAAAAACTGGGTGCTGTTGATGTGGGTGTTACTGAACTAAAACCCTATCATTTATATTCTGTTAAAGGACGGCGGGAAAAATATGGCAAAGAAATAATTAATTATCATAAATATGCCATTGCCTTAACGGTTGAAATGGATAAATTTAATATTGATGCCGCTCCCAATGCTCCAACTGTTTTTGAAAGTGCACAACAATATTTGTCTGCCGGAACAATAGCTGTACAAATTGCAAAATTTATTCGTGAACTGGGTTATCCTGCCAAAGCGCATATTGATGGCAACTATGAAGTTGTTTGCCCTTTGGTAGCAAGAGATGCAGGATTGGGAGAAATTGGCAGAATGGGGTTGTTGATGGTGCCTAAATTGGGACCGAGAGTTAGAATTGCTGTAATAACAACCGATTTACCGTTAGTAATTTCTAAACGTAAAGCGGATAAAACCGTTGCTCATTTTTGTGAAATTTGCAAAAAATGTGCTGCTAATTGTCCGAGTAAGGCCATATCATTTGATAAAAAAGAGAAAATTGATGGAATTTACCGTTGGAAAATAAATGCAGAATCGTGCTTTACTTATTGGTGTTCTGTAGGCACCGATTGTGGAAAATGCATAAAAGCCTGCCCTTATGCACACCCAAATAATTTGATGCATAATTTAGTAAGAAAAGGCATCAAAAATAATTTTTTATTCAGGTATCTGGCACTTTATTCAGATGATTTCTTTTATGGCAAAAAGCCACCAAAAGGGAATATTCCAAAGTGGATGCAAGTGACTTATAATGAAAAACAAGCGAAATAATATGTTAATAATCTCCTAAATCACAATAATTTATTTTACTTGAATTTCTAAAAATGTAAATTTACTTTTAACTGCATAATTAACAATCTGTAATGAAAAATATTATACTTGCTTTCTTTATAATTACTTTATACGTTTCAAACACATTTACACAAACAATAGCTCCTGATTTTACCCTTGAGAATACCAAAGGAGTTTCCTATAATCTGTACGATGAATTAAATGCAGGAAAGTCAGTTTTATTAAGTTTTTTTTCTGTTTCGTGTGGCACCTGTGCCGACGAAGTTCCACTAATTCAGGCAATTTACGAACAAAATGACAGTAGTAAATTTACTTTAATGGCCATTGATAGTTATCTTGCCGATAATGAGGCTATTGAAGAGTTTATTTCAACATATAATGGTAATTATGTTGGGTTTTCAACTTACAGTAACAATGATGTGTTAAGCGATTCAATGTATAATATTGAATATTTTCCGCAAAACTTTGTGGTTTGTCCCAACAAATGGTACAAAAAATCTTCCCTTGATAATGTTCAATTAATTTTGGATAATTGTCCTTCGGCTGCTTCAAATATTGATAAAATTAGTAGTCAAAAAAACCGAATTATGTACATTTCAACTAATGATGGAATTTATTTGAAATTTTATACTGAAAAAGAGGCAAGTGCCAATATTGAGGTTATCGATTTATTAGGAAACATCAGATTAAAAAGAAGTTTTAATGCTATGAAAGGCGAAAATGACTTTTCAATAGCACATAATAATTTAACTCCCGGTTATTATTTAATAAAAATGATGATTGACAGAGAACTGGCAGACGTAAAAAAGGCAATTATATTTTAATTATATTTTAAAAGCTGAAATTTTTCTCCGTCAAACATACCATAAGTATAATTTGTTATCCAGTCGCCAAGATTTATAAAACGGCTTTTTTCTCCTATTTCAATATTTATTGCTACATGCCTGTGTCCGAAAATAAGGTAATCATAATGATTTTGTTCAAGAAGTTCTTTAGCATGAAGGAAAAGCCATTCTTTGTCTTTGCCTCTGAATTCTTCAGCTTCAATACCTTTGGAATACCTGCTCTTATTCGACCATGAATGGGCAATCATCAATGCTACATTTGGATGCAGGCGTGCAAAAAACCATTGTATGGTTTTATTGGTAAAAATGCGTTTTAGCAATTTATATCCTTTGTCGTAAGGGCCTAAGCCGTCACCATGGGCCAGAAAAAACTTTTTTCCTGAAAATTCTGCTATAACAGGATTTCTGTGAATAATAACGCCTGTTTCTTTAGGCAAATAATCAAATATCCATAAGTCATGATTTCCGGTAAAAAAATGAACCGGAATACCTGAATCTGTAATTTCTGAAATTTTGCCCAATAAGCGAGTAAAACCACGAGGAACAACTTTTTTATATTCAAACCAAAAATCAAAAATATCGCCTAATAAATATATAGCTTTTGCATCATTTTTAATTTCGTCTAACCACTTTACAAATAATTTTTCCCTGTTGCGGCTTTTTTCATAATCGGGTAGCCCCAAATGTACATCTGAAGCAAAATATATATTTTTCCTTTTTTCCAAGTTTATAATCTTTTAAACAATTGTAGTATTCCAAACATAATAAATATTAATAATAAACAAAATCCTTAGCGAGTTTAAAGGGGTTTATTTTATTTAAACTTAAAGAAAATCTTATTTTCTGAGCATAATTAGTGTAATAATTGTTAAGCTCGGCATTTTGTTTAATCTCATTTGAGTAACTTATTGGGAAATACACATTTATTATATCATTTATCAAGCTTAGTTTAATACCTGTTTCGTAAAAAACAAATCCGGAGTTATTCAAAAAACTTTTTGCATTGTCAAATGTTGCTATATTAAAATATACTTTTAAAGGAGTTATAAAAGGTACATCAATACTCGAATTTATACTAATTAACCAATTATTTGTTTGTCCCAGGGAAGAATAAATTGAAAATCCTCCATCTGATTCAACAAATTGCCTGGATAAAAATGTGCTTTTATTGGCTTCTCTTACATCTTCTTCACGTCCCAGAAAAATAGTTTCGTATAAATAATCCTGTTTTCCTAATAAGCCACTCATTCTAAAATTATAGTTTCCGTAATACTGGTTAGCCTGATACAAAAATTTACCGGCAAAAAACCTAAGATAAATACTTTTATTTATCTTATAATGTATTTTACTGTTAGCTTCAATCCACGATTTTAAGTATTTCCCGGTGGTTTGCATATTTACACTAAATCCGGTAGGATGCAATTTATTTTTATTGAAAAAGCTATATTTAAGATTATAAAATAAATCATACGGAACACTAATGGTGTTTAGGGTAATTTTATTAAAATAAGGGCTGTTTAAATGTTTCTTTTTTATATCGAATGAAGCCTGTAGTTTAACTTTATAATAATATTTATCTATTAAGCTTTTACTGCCATATTTTTCAGTAGTAACTTTAAGTTCAGCACTTTGTAAGTATTTCTGTAATGGAAAAAAAGTGTAAACAAAATTGGCATTCCCTGCCAGCATATTATTTCCAAAACTGTAGAAAGGAAGTAATTGAAACTCAAAGTTTTTTTGTGGCCATAAATTATTGTATAATAAAATACCGGGCATTAATTTATCATAATAATTATAGCCAAAAGCAGGAAAATAATTCAGTTGTGTCTTGTTTGGATTTTCAATTAATCCGGCAAACTGTAATGCTAATGGTTCTGTTTTTTTTAACAGTTTATGGGTTATAAATGTGTTGTTGGTTCGTTTTATTTCCGGAATATCCTGCTGATAATCAATTGCTATTTTATCATAACTATTTGTTTGAAATTTGAGCCATTTTTTACCTGTAAAACCCTCAAACCATTGAGTATTTGTTATCTGGTTGTTTTTTATCCCACTTAAATTTACCGGACTATTAATTTTGGCTTTATTCTTAACCAAAACACTATCATTTTTAACTTTACTTATTTTGTAATCAATTTTTTTTGTTGTAGTAAGTAAATCATTAAAAAACCATGAAAGGTCTTTGCTGGTATGATTATGAAAGATGCTTTCCAAATTGTCGGGGTAAGGGTGTTTAAATTTCCAATTAACAAAATAATCTTTCATAGCAGCATCATAAAGAGAATCGCCTAAAAATGCCCTTAAATAGGTAAAAGCAAGGGCAGATTTTTGATATACGATAGTAAGATAGTTAATGGTTGAATAATCAGTTGAATTTTCAGAGATTGCCTGGTCAATATTTTTTCTTGCACTGGTTAAGTAACCATAATAATTCATATCCCGAAAAGGATAATTATCAACACCAAATACTTTTGCTATTTTGTCATTATTAAATAGCATTTCGTATAGCTTATAATCAGGATATTTAGTTTCAAGGTATCGCTGTTCATAAGCTGAATTTATACCTTCATCTAAAAACGGGAATTCCCGCTCGTTGGAGCCTAACATTCCGTAAAACCAGTTGTGTCCTACTTCGTGCATAATTACCTCTTCAAGCATTTTTGCATTACCGGTTGGCCCAATTGCCGTAATTGTAGGATATTCCATTCCACCTCCGGTTCCATAAGAACTATAAACAGCCGAGCAATTATTATACGCGTAGTCTCCAATCCAAAGAGAATAATAATAAAGTGCGTCATTTACATAATTGGTAGCATCTTTCCATGAATGAGCAACTTGTTTTTTAAAATATACATATGTGTGGACTGTCTTTTTTGTGCGAGGCAATTCCACTTTACTGTTTAATACTAAAAAGTCTTTTGAAGCCCACCAGGCAAAATCATGAATATTTTTTTCATAAAAATGAATTGTTTTCATTTCATTTGTTGAAGATGGTGTGCTATCACGAAATTTATTTTTTTTAATTGCGTTTTCTGTTTCATCAATTTTTCGATTTAACCAATCTTTTTCTCTTTCAGTTTGAAGATTACCTGTAGCTGCAACTACATAATTTACAGGAAGGGTTATAAATACATTAAATGAACCATACTCCGAATAAAACTCTCCCTGGTCGAGGTAAGGAAAGGCATGCCACCCATATTGGTCATAAACAGCCGGCTTGGGAAACCATTGTGTAATATTATAATTTTGGCCATAATGCCCAAAACGTGAAAATTTAGCCGATGGT
The DNA here is from genome assembly GCA_013152655.1 of Chlorobiota bacterium. Taxonomy (GTDB): domain Bacteria; phylum Bacteroidota; class Bacteroidia; order Bacteroidales; family B39-G9; genus JAADFW01. The sequence continues at coordinate 11,650 of JAADFW010000283.1, read as the reverse complement.
ATTTTTATATAAAATGGTGTTGTTATTTTTATTGTTTCACTTGGGTTAAGGGGGTTATTTAAAATCAGTTTGCAAATGTCAATGTTTTCAGAGTCAAATTCCCATTTTAACAATTCATTATTTCCTTTAAAATTAAGTGAGTCAATAAATCCTTTTACACTATCACTTGCATAATAAAAATCTAAATCTCCTAATGTAATAGTTTGCCTTGCTAAAGCTGTATTATTATTTTTATACGCATTTGGCCATAAATGAAAATAAATAAAGCTCAGTTTATCAGGAGAATTGTTAGTGTATTCAATGGTAATATTTCCTTTTAAGGAATTATTTTGGTCATTTAGCGAAACATGAATTTCATAATTAACTTCTTGTTGGAAATAATTTTGGGCATTAGCATATGCTGAAAACAAGCAGGCCGATAAAAAAACAGGAATCCATTTTATGATCATTTTTAAACTATTTTGAAGTTCTAAAACAATTAAAAATCATTGTTTTATTTATTTGAAAAAACTTCGGTTAGTTTAGCACCTAAAGCATCACCTCTAAGATTCTTGGCAATTATTTTACCTTCTTCATCTAAAAGAAAATTAGCCGGAATGCTTCTTACATTATAAAGTCGTGCAGGGCCTGAGTTCCAATATTGTAAATCGCTTACATGCTTCCACGTTAAATGGTCAGAAGCAATGGCTTGTACCCAGGCATCTTTTGTTTTATCTAATGATACTTGAAAAACTTCAAATCCTTTGTCTTTAAATTTCAAGTAATTTGCAACCAGGTTAGGGTTTTCATTTCTGCAAGGCTTACACCACGACGCCCAGAAGTCAAGCAAAACAACTTTTCCTCTTAACGACGATAATGATAATTCTTCTCCTTCAGGCGTAGGTAGAGTAATATCAGGAGCCACAGCACCAATACCAAGAACTTTATCGTTTAGAACTTTTTCTTTTAATCTTTTCCCTTCATTTTTTACATATTCATGAAAAGCTTTAACCTGTTCTAAATCACTGTATTTTTTTGTTAATGCTGTGTCAACCATCTGGAAATATTGGAAATGCTCGGTTGTATTTAAAACATAATTTTTAGGTGAAATTTGTTGAAAAAGAGCTGGAATACATGCAAGTGAAGAACTGTTTTTTTGAATAAAATATTTTAAATAATTTTGCTGACTTGTTATGATTTTCAAATAGCTACTATCTAATTGCACTTTTAAAGAAGCAAAGTTAGCTTTGTCAACATTGGCTTTGTAAATTTTGCCAAGTGAATCAACTCTATCCATATTTTTATTAAGCACATCATTCAGGTTTTTAACCAATTTAGATCCCTCAGACCCTTTAATGGTATATGTTTTAAACAGGTTATTTGCATCACCGGTAATTGTTATATTTTCTTGTGGCTCAATTAACAATGTAACCAAATCGCTATTACCTGTTTTAAGCACAAAAAACTTTGGAGCTTCCAAATCACCTGAAAATTTGAATTTCCCATTTTTGTCAATAGTTGTTGAATCAACAGGTATCAGGTTTCTTACGGTCAATTCTTCTAATATTATGTTTTTCCCCGATGCATTTTCAAAAGTTCCTTCAATTTTATATCCGGGTGTTGAACATGCATTTATAAGTAATAGTAAAGCAATAATAGCAATAGTTGTGTTTGTTTTTAACAGATTAATCATTTTAATTTAGTTTTTTTAGTTATGAATTTATATAAATGAACAAATTTGTGATTTATTTGAAATGCAAAAGTAATGTTTTTTCAATATTTACCTGCTTATTTATTAAAAGCAATATTTTCCTTTAGCAATGATTCTAAAATAACAATTGTCCCTCAAACTTTAATTTCTATTTTTGTACTCTTTTTTAATTTTGTTGAAATTTGAAAATTTATAATAATATAGAAGATTTTAAGTCAATTAATACCGTTATAACTATTGGTGTTTTTGATGGTGTACATAAAGGACACTTAAGTGTTATAAATAATGTTATTGAAATTGCGAAAAAAGAAAATAAGGAATCGGTAGTTTTTACATTTTGGCCTCATCCTGTAATGGTTTTTAAACCCAAAGGGGATAATGTAAGATTAATAAACTCTATTGATGAAAAAATTGAACTGATAAGAGCAACAGGAATTGGCCATCTTATTGTTTATCCATTTAATCTGGGGTTTTCTAAACTTAATTCTTGTAATTTTATTGAACAAATATTAGTAAACAAGCTGCATGTTTCAACTTTAGTTGTTGGTTTTAATCATCACTTTGGACATAAACGCGAAGGTTCATATGATGATTTATTAAATTGTACAAAAGCATTTAATTTGTCGTTAAAAAGATGTAATCCTTATCTGGTAAACAAACAGGAGATTAGTTCTACAATAATTAGAAATGAACTGATAAACGGAAATATCAAAACTGCCAATAGTTTTTTAGGTTATGATTATTTTATTACCGGCAAAGTTGTTGAAGGAAGCAAAATAGGACGATCAATAGGATTTCCGACTGCTAATATATTACCCGGCCAAAAATTCAAATTAATACCAAAAGATGGTGTTTATGCCGTAACAATTGATTATGAAAATAACAGTTACAAAGGAATGTTAAACATAGGATTGAGGCCAACTGTTAATAGTAGCTCTTTAAAAAAAAGTATTGAGGTTCATATTTTTGATTTTAACCATATTATTTATGATAAGAATATTAAAATAAGATTTGTTCAAAGATTAAGGGATGAAATAAAATTCAATAATGTAAATGAGCTTCAAAAACAACTGAACATTGACAAACAGAGTATTATTAACATACTGTCGCGTTAATTATAAATAATGCTATTAAGAATTATAAGCAATCATCATTGCTCCTTTGGTTGGCAAGTCAATTTTGTTTGTGTTTTTAAAACCTGCATCTTCAAACCAGTTGGATATTTCTTCTTCGGTATATGTATTGCCTTCAGCAGTTGCAACTAACATGTTTACTGCAAATTCTGCGGCATAATAAGGTTCTAGTCTGTTGCTGCTTAAAATAAAATCTGAAATTACAATTTGGCCTCCCTTGTTTAAGGCTTTGTAACATTTTTTCACTAATTGTTCATTGGTTTTATATGAATTACTGTGAATAATAGCTGATAAAAAAATTAAATCGTAACCTGTTCCAATATCATCCTTAGTATAATCGCCTGCTTTTGTTTTAATGCTGTTTGTATAACCTTCTTGTTTAATATATTTTTTTGTTAAAGGAATAACATTAGGTAAATCAAAAACAGTTGATTTAATTTTTGAATTTGCATCAACAAATGCCATTGAAAATATTCCAGAGCCGCCACCTATATCCAGAACGGAGTTTACGTTTGATAAGTCAAGCAAATGAATGGTTTCAGGGGCTTGTTTTTGTGCTCTATAGTGCATTGCCTCAATAAAATTTGACAACCATTCCTCATCCCTTTCGTTTATTTCATTTGCAGTATTAGGCTTACCTTCTTTAACAACCCTTGTTAATCCAGACCACAAATTCCATAAGTTGCCGGAATGTCCCAAGCCGGATAGATACTCTTTTGACGATTTAACGAGATATTTTTTTGAAAAAGCGGTATTAAAATAACTATTTTCTTTTTTTACTAATAAACCTAAAGAAGTTAACACATCAAGTAAAATTTGTGTAGCTCGTTCATCAGTTTTAAGCATTTTAAAAATTTTATCTTTTGTCCCATCTGTATTTTCCACAATTGTAAAAATATCTAACTCCCATGCTGATAAAATGATACGACTTTTTTTATACCCGTTTATTAAAGGCATAAATTCATTAATTGTGAATTCTTTCATCTCAATAATTACTTTTTTTTCTAATGTACAAAAACAAAATGAATAAAATAAAAAGAGGCTGTTTTTATAATTTAAAACAGCCTCTCTACTAAACTATATGTGTTAATTGTCATTCTTTTTTCTCAGTACTTTTACCGCTTATTCCTTCTTTAATATCCAGTTTTCTAACTTTAACAGTTTGTTGAATTTGCATATTCCCGTCTTCATCTATTATTGTGTCTGTTTTATTAATAATTGTATCAAGTACAAAAGAATTAGCACTTACTTCATAATCATCATTTGATTGAACATTTACTATACTTTCCATTTTCATTTCTTTTGCATCAAGCTGATGATTAGTGATAGCTATGCTTGGGGCAATTACAAGTGCAACAATAGACATCAGTTTTATTAAAATATTTATAGAAGGGCCTGATGTATCTTTAAAAGGATCGCCAACTGTGTCGCCAACTACTGCTGCTTTATGAGCTTCTGTTCCTTTCTTATATTCAACACCATTTATTTCAATACCTTCTTCAATCATTTTTTTTGCATTATCCCATGCACCTCCTGCATTGGCTTGAAATATAGCCATTAAAACTCCGGTTACTGTTACTCCGGCCAACAAACCTCCCAACATTTCAGCACCACCAATATAACCAACTAAAGCAGGAACAATAATTGCCATTAACCCGGGAAGAACCATTTCTCTTAAAGATGCTTGTGTGGAAATTGCAACACATTTTCCATATTCGGCAACACCATCGGCAGCATCAAAAATCTTTTTATCTTCTTCTGAAGCTTTATCCATATCCCCATCATATTTTTTCATTACTTCTAATGCGTTTTTTAACGCGGGAATAGATTTAAATTGTCTTCTAACTTCTTCTATCATTGACATTGCAGCGCGTCCTACTGCACCCATGGCAAGTGCGGAAAATACAAATGGCAAAACTCCACCGAGAAATAAACCGGCCATTACTTTAGATTGTGAAATATCAATTGATGTTATTCTTGCTTGTTGCATAAATGCAGAAAATAATGCTAAGGCTGTTAGTGCAGCAGAAGCAATAGCAAAACCTTTTCCAATAGCAGCAGTTGTATTGCCAACAGCATCTAATTTGTCTGTTCGTTTTCTTACATCTTTTGGCAGATTAGACATTTCAGCAATACCTCCGGCATTATCAGAAATAGGGCCATAAGCATCAATAGATAATTGAATTCCTGTATTTGCCAGCATTCCAACAGCAGCAATGGCAATACCATATAAACCAGCGAAGTAATTAGATAATATTATTGCAACAGCAATTAAAATTACAGGTATTGCGGTTGATAACATTCCAACTCCCAGGCCAGCGATAATATTTGTTGCAGCACCGGTAACCGATTGTTTAACAATTGACAATACAGGTTTTTTCCCTGTTCCGGTATAATATTCTGTTATTCTGCCAACTCCTAATCCGGTAAGTAAGCCAACAATAGTTGACCAAAAAACACCCATTGATGAAAAAGTCTTGCCGTTTAAACTCCATGAGGCAGGGAGCATGTATCTAATAATAAAAAAAGAAAAAATAATCATTAATAAAGCAGATACTAATTCGCCTGCATTTAATGCCTTTTGTGGATTTCCACCTTCTTTTATTTTAATAAAAAAGGTACCAATTAGTGATACTATAATTCCGGTTCCGGCTAAGGCTAATGGTAAAATAATTGCTCCGAGTTCGAAAAATCCTAAATCTTTAAACCCGGGAACAAAAGATGCACCTAAAACCATTGTAGCAATAATACTACCTACAAAAGATTCAAAAAGGTCGGCACCCATTCCTGCTACATCACCAACATTATCACCAACATTATCGGCAATTGTTGCCGGGTTTAAGGGGTGGTCCTCAGGAATGCCTGCTTCAACTTTTCCTACTAAATCGGCACCTACATCAGCTGCCTTAGTATAAATGCCGCCACCTACACGTGCAAACAGCGCAATTGAGGAAGCACCTAACGAGAATCCTGATAATACATTTAAAACTGCAACAATTCCCCAATTAATTCCTAGAAAATAGTAGTATAAAATAAACAGCACCGATAAGCCAATAACACCAAGAGCAACTACTCCCAATCCCATTACTGAACCTCCTGAAAAAGCAATTTTAAGAGCACTGTTTAATGATTCTCGAGCAGCATTTGTGGTTCTCACATTAGCTTTGGTAGCTATTCTCATTCCTAAAAATCCTGCTAAAGCAGAAGAAAAAGCCCCAATAACAAATGAAAGAGCAACATACCCGTTGGAATCATGCTCATTCATGCCTTTAAATAAAAGTAAAACAGCAACTGCAAGAACAAAAACAGATAATACCTTATATTCTGCTTTTAAAAATGCCATTGCACCGTCGGCAATATTTTTGGCAATCGAAGCCATTTTTTCATTTCCTACTTCTTGTTTTCTTACCCATGAAGATTTCCAAAATGTAAATAAAAGGCCAATTACACCAGCCAATGGTAAATAGTAAACTAGATTTTCCATGTTTTAAATCAATTGGTTAGTTATAAATTAGTTGTTTTAAAAACGCAAAAGTAGAGAAATTTAAAACAATAGCAAACTATTATCTGAAAGCATTTTATATTAATATTGGTTTTTTAAAAATCTCTTTTTGTGCTTAATTTATCTTTAAGATAAAATGCAAATTGTGGTTTAGTTAACAAAAAAACAGTTAATATTTAAAAAGAGTTAACATCCATTACCAGTTTTTCTATAACAATTGTAAATTTGTATCCTTATTAGTTTTTAGTATTTTGTATGAAATGTATTAAAAGAGCCAATTAGCAAACCTCAAATATATGAATGTTCAACAAATTAAACAGCGATTTGGAATTATAGGTAATTCGTCAAAGCTTGACCATGCAATTGAAATTGCCATTCAGGTTGCACCTACCGATATGTCTGTGTTAATATCAGGCGAGAGTGGCACGGGAAAAGAAATATTTCCAAAAATTATTCATCAATTTAGTCCGAGAAAACATGGCCAAAATATTGCTGTAAATTGTGGTGCAATACCTGAAGGTACAATTGATTCAGAGTTGTTTGGGCATGAAAAAGGTTCGTTTACCGGTGCACACGAAAGCAGAAAAGGGTATTTTGAAGTAGCTAATGAAGGAACTATATTTTTAGATGAAGTAGCAGAATTGCCAATTTCAACTCAAGTAAGATTACTTCGTGTACTTGAAGCAGGAGAGTTTTTAAAAGTGGGTTCTTCTAAAGTTTTAAAAACAAATGTACGGGTAGTTGCAGCTACAAATGTTAATATTGAAAATGCAATACAAGAAGGCAAATTTCGCGAAGACCTGTTTTACAGATTAAATACTGTACCTATAATAGTGCCTGCCTTGCGTGAAAGAAAGGAAGATATTCACTTACTTTTTAGGAAATTTGCCAATGATTTTGCTGAACGATATAGGATGCCGGCCATATCATTAGAGGATGATGCTGTATATCTGTTAACTAATTACAGGTGGCCAGGCAATATTCGTCAGCTTAAAAATATTACAGAGCAAATTTCAGTTATTGAAAAAAACAGGAAAATAAGTAATGAGAAACTTAAACAATATTTACCAATTTATGAAGGGAGTAAACTTCCGGCACTTTACAAACCTGTTGATTCAAAAACTTTTAGTTCAGAAAGAGAAATACTTTATAAAGTATTGTTTGATATGAAAAAAGATATGAATGACCTTAAAAGGCTAGTTCACGAAATTATTGAAACCGACGATAATAACATAAATCTTGAAAATGTTAACACACACATTTTAAAAGATATTTATACTGAAGGCCATAAAATTAATGAGTCAAAAATGAGAAAACCGGTTGAAATTAAGAATGAATCCCGGCCAGAAACTAATATTGTTGATACAGAAGAAATAATAGAAGAATCGCTGTTATTAGTTGATAAGGAAATAGAATTAATAAAAAAAGCCTTAGAAAAACACAAGGGCAAAAGAAAAAATGCAGCTATGGAATTAGGTATTTCGGAACGAACTTTGTATAGAAAAATTAAAGAATACGAGATTGAATCATGATGAAAGAAATTTAAAAATGTTGAAAAAACTACTCTTTATAATTATAATAATTGGCTTTTGGAGTACAAGTTGTAAAATAAATTATTCTTTTACAGGAGCATCCATTTCACCGGAAGTTAAAACTGTTTCTGTACAATATTTTCCTAATATGGCAAGATTAGTCAACCCAAATCTTAGTCAGGTTTTTACTGAATCGTTAAAAGAACTGTTTTTGTCACAAACTAATCTTAATTTAGTAAATAATGTTGGAGATTTAAATTTTGAAGGTGAAATTACTTATTACGATACAAAACCTATAGCTATTCAAGGTAATGAAACAGCAGCCTTAAATAGATTAACAATAAAAATTAAAGTGCGATTTTCAAATGCTTTAGATCCGGAAAAAGATTTTGCTACAACTTTTTCGAGATATGCTGATTACGAAAGTTCAAAAAATTTGAACGATGTTGAAGAGGACTTAGTTTTAGAGATAATAGAACAAATAAATGATGATATTTTTAACAAATCGGTAGCAAACTGGTAAATTAAATTAATTTTTAGTAAAATATGAATGATAATTACCTTGAGAATCTGATTTATACAGAATATATTCATGAACTTCAAATTTTAGAAGATTCTTTTGATATAATTCCTGAAATTAAGCAGAATGATGATTTGTCATTGTCAGAAGAATTAATTGAAGATACTAATAAGCAGGACATAGAATTACAAGATAAAGAAGAAGTGCGAAAAGATGAATTAATTAAGTTAGATAGAAATGAAAAAATAGCTGTTGAAAAAATAGAAGATAAGCAATTATCTTTCAATAAAAATATAACAGACAAAAATTTACTTGAATTTGATTATATAAAACCAAAAGAAGTTACGAAAATTGATTTTCCGGAAAATGAAAAGCATTTTTTTAATGATTGGATAAAATTAGTTTCAGAAAAACATGGCCATATACCGGTAAAGAATAATAAGAACGGACAATTAATAGATGAGTTTATTGATACAAATCCAAAAATAACTCCTGTACAAAGTGAGGATAAAGAAATAACAAATTTTGCAGAAGAAAGTGTTAAAGAAACAACGGAATTTTTCACAGAAACGTTAGCAACAATATATATTAAACAAAAAGCTTATAACAAAGCTATTTTAGCTTATGAAAAATTAAGTTTGAAATATCCGGAAAAAAGCATTTACTTTGCAAACCAAATTAAAAAAATTAAAAAATTAATTAAATAATAACTAAATAAAAGCATTATGTACGTTTTACTTACCGTTTTTATATTTATAGCTGCCATTTTACTTATTTTAATTGTACTTGTACAAAATTCAAAAGGTGGTGGATTGGCTTCTAATTTTTCGTCTTCTAATCAAATTATGGGAGTACGCAAAACTACCGATTTTCTTGAAAAAGCTACATGGACTATTGCCTTAGCTCTTTTAGTTTTTTCAATAGGTGCCAGTTTAACTATTAATAGAGATGCTGGCGATGCTAACAAATCAGCAATTGAAGAACAAATTCAAAATGCTGTTGACCCGGGAGCAATACAGAACTTTCCAACAACTGTTCCTGAAAAAAAAGAAAATAAATAATAGAAATTTTTAGTTTCCAGTTTAAGTGTCAGTATGTCATACATGCTGACACTTTTTTTTGTCTGAAAAAATGATTAAAGAGCATTTAAAATCAAGTGTTTATATAATCAAATTCTTTAAACAATGCGATACAGGCATTTTAGCGCAATGAAAAAAAATCACATTTTAAAATGAATTATAGTTTGGCATAGAATATGAGAAGCCATTGTCGCAAAAACGTAAGCATTAATGAAGAATATTGAAAAAGTTAAGAAAGAATTAGAGAAGATTGATGAATTGACATTAATTCATGATTTTAAACAGCTAATTATTCAACCTGAAATTAATAAGCTATATATAAATGGAATAATTAGCACCACACATTTTTCATGTATGGCAAAAGAATATTGTGTTTTTAACAATGCTGATATAAGTATTATATTATAAATCTTGAATATTAAATGAATTATTAACTTAAATTATAATGTTAAAATGGCAAAAGAAATAAAATTTGAAAACGAAGCCAGAAACCAATTAAAATCTGGTATAGATGCTTTAGCTGATGCAGTTAAAGTCACATTAGGACCAAAAGGAAGAAATGTTGTAATTGATAAAAAATTTGGTGCACCACAAATTACAAAAGATGGCGTAACTGTTGCAAAAGAAATTGAATTAAAAGATTCTTTTGAAAACCTGGGTGCCCAAATGGTGAAAGAAGTAGCTTCAAAAACTGCTGATGATGCCGGAGACGGAACAACTACTGCTACTATTTTAGCACAATCTATTGTTTCGGTAGGTTTAAAAAACGTAACTGCCGGTTCAAATCCAATGGATTTGAAAAGAGGGATAGATAAAGCTGTAAAAGCTGTTATTGAAAATTTAAAAGTACAAACTAAAACAGTTGGTGATGATTTTACCAAAATTGAACAAGTAGCAAAAATTTCAGCTAATAACGATTCTGAAATAGGAAAACTTATTGCTGAAGCAATGCAAGCAGCAGGTAAAGAGGGTGTTATAACCGTTGAAGAATCAAAGACTGCTGAAACACATACTGAAACTGTGGAAGGTATGCAATTTGATAGAGGATATATTTCTCCATACTTTATTACAGATACAGAAAAAATGGATGCAGTTCTTGAAAATCCTTATATATTACTTCATGACAAGAAGATTTCAACCATGAAAGATCTTCTTCCTATTCTTGAAGCAACAGCACAAACAGGCCGTCCGTTAATGATAATTGCTGAAGATGTTGATGGTGAAGCATTGGCTACATTAGTTGTAAATAAATTAAGAGGTTCGCTTAAAATTGCGGCAGTTAAAGCTCCCGGATTTGGTGATAGAAGAAAAGAAATGTTGGAAGACATAGCTATTTTAACCGGAGGTACTGTAATTTCTGAAGAAACAGGATTAAAATTAGAGGGTACTACTGTTGAAATGTTAGGTAGTTGCGAGAAAATAACAATTGATAAAGAAAATACAACTATTGTTAACGGAGCAGGTGAAAAATCGAATATTGATGCAAGAGTAGCTCAGATAAAAGCACAAATTGAAACAACAACCTCTGATTATGATAAAGAAAAATTGCAAGAACGATTGGCAAAATTAGCAGGTGGTGTTGCTGTTTTATATGTGGGTGCTGCTTCTGAAATGGAAATGAAAGAAAAGAAAGACCGTGTTGATGATGCATTAAGTGCAACCAGAGCTGCTGTTGAAGAAGGAATAATTCCGGGTGGAGGAGTTGCTTTAATCAGAGCATTACAAAGTATTGAAAAATTAGAAGGTGATAATGAGGATGAAAATACCGGTATTGCTATTGTTAAGAGGGCTTTGGAAGAACCATCAAGGCAAATTGTTAAAAATGCAGGAGGCGAAGGCTCTGTTGTTGTTAACAAAATTAAAGAAGGAAAAGAAGATTTTGGATACAATGCTAATAAAAATGTATTTGAAAATTTATTTGCAGCAGGTGTAATTGACCCAACAAAAGTTACACGTATTGCTTTAGAAAATGCTGCTTCAATTGCAGGTATGTTCTTAACAACAGAATGTGTAATTACTGATGCAGAAGAAGAAAATCCTCCAATGCCTCCAATGGGTGGTGGTGCTCCCGGAATGGGCGGAATGGGCGGAATGATGTAGCAATCATTTAAACACTATATTCTCATCCCTCTGTAATTAATTTTACAGGGGGATTTTATTTTTACACATTGTTGTAGCCAGTACATATTTTACT
>JAADFW010000282.1 GCA_013152655.1 Chlorobiota bacterium | reverse complement strand
TACCTACTCCCCCTGCCATTATAACACAATAATTATTCTCCATTTTTAATGATTTAGTTTTATTATTATTTTATGCCTTATTTAGCAAAATTATTTGCTAAAAATAATTAAAAATAAAGAATTTATACAACTTTATAGCTAACTACTTCAGCCAAAGGATGAATAGTATAAATTCGTCCTGATAAAATTTCTTTACATTTATAACGTGTTTTAATTTTATGCATTTTTATAAATTTTTTCCCAACTTTTAACTCAAATAACGATTGATTAGGAATATCTTTTAAAAAAATCACATTTCTATTATTTAACTCAATATTTAAAACACGTGCTAATTCTTCACACTTAATTGTTGAAACTATATTTTTTTTTATGCATTTAAGAATTATTGCCTTTATCTGTTCAGTAAACACACCCAAATCAACATATGATAATATTAAATTATTAAAAGTGTTTTTCCATTCTACTCCATGAGGCTTTACCTTTCTGTGGTATTTATTCCATACAATTAGATGAGCTATTTCATGCAATAAAACTATTAAAAACTCGTATTTGCTTAAATTGCCATTAACAGATATACGATGAATATTATTCTTTGCAGGCCTAAAATCACCAAGTTTTGTTTTACGCTTTTTAGCTATTATTAATTTAAATGAATAATTATCTTGTAATGTTAAAATCTCACTTATTGCTTTTTCAGGTATATATCTTTCGAGAATATGGTGCATTTTAAATGATTTTTAAAAGCTAATTTAATTGAGTAAAATAATTTGTAATTTTATCAATAAATAACAAGTTTTAAAAACAAACTTGAAAATATTATAACTATGAATTTTTTCTTTCACTTAGGACGGTATTTCCTTTTACTAAAACAAGTATTTGCTAAACCGGAAAAATCAAGCATTTATTTTAAACGAATAGTTAATGAAATTGAAATGCTTGGGATAAATTCTATAGGAATTGTAATTATTATATCAGTATTTATGGGAGCTGTTATTACATTACAAACAGCATATAATACTGAAAACCCTTTAATACCCATGTATCTTGTAGGATTAACAGCACGCGATTCAATGCTTTTAGAGTTTTCTTCTACTATTATTGGTTTAATATTAGCAGGAAAAGTGGGCTCTAATATTGCTTCTGAAATAGGAACCATGCGTGTTACTGAACAAATTGATGCTCTGGAAATAATGGGTGTTAATTCTGCCAGTTATCTTATTTTTCCAAAAATAACTGCATTGGTTATAATGTTTCCTTTCTTAACTATCATAAGTATTTTTATAGGAATTATAGGTGGGTGGCTTGCTGCTATAACCACAGGAGCATTAACTTCATATGATTATATTTATGGAGTTCATTATGTTTTTGTTCCATTTTATGTAGTTTATGCATTGATAAAATCGGTAATTTTTGGTTTTATTATTACCTCGGTTTCTTCATATCAGGGTTATTATACAACTGGCGGGGCTCTTGAGGTTGGGCGTTCAAGTACAAGAGCTGTAGTTTACAGTAGTATTTTAATTTTAATATTCAATTTAATATTAACTCAATTATTACTTGCATGATAGAAGTTCATAACATTAATAAATCTTTTGAGGATAATCACGTTTTAAAAGATATTTCAACTCATTTTGAAAAAGGAAAAGTAAATTTAATAATTGGAAGAAGTGGTTCAGGCAAAACAGTTTTTCTAAAGTCACTCGTTGGATTACAAGAAGTAGATTCGGGCGAAATATTATTTAACGGACGTGATTTTACAAAAATGAACTTGAAGCAAAGAAAAGAAATAAGAAAAGAAATAGGGATGTTGTTTCAAGGAGGGGCTTTATTTGACTCAGAAACCGTTGAAGAAAATATAGTTTACCCAATGGATATGTTTACAAACATGAGCTTAAATGAAAAAATTGAACGTGCCAATTTTTGTTTAAACAGAGTTAATATTGAAAATTCAAATCAATTATTTCCGGCAGAATTAAGTGGAGGTATGCAAAAAAGGGTTGCTATTGCCAGAGCAATTGCACTAAATCCAAAATATTTATTTTGCGATGAACCTAATTCCGGGTTAGATCCAATAACCTCAAATGTTATTGATAAATTAATAAAAGACATTACAGAAGAATTTAACATTACTACAATTGTAAACACGCACGACATGAATTCCGTTATGAACATTGGAGATCATATTGTATTTTTATACAATGGGAAAAAATGGTGGGAAGGCACTAATAAAGAAATACTTCATTCGGATAATAAAGAATTGAATGATTTTGTATATGCTTCTGAATTAACCAAAAAATTAATAGGCAAAAATAATTTATAAACAAAAAGAGCCGTTACTTTCTGCAACAGCTCTTTAATCATTAATTTATTAACAACCTCCGGCTGCTCTTTTTTTCTTCTTCTTTCGTTTTATTTTTGGTTTTGTGCTCTTTTTTGAAGTATTACCCGTATTTGATACTGTAGCTCCTCCCAGTGCAGCACTTGCTCCTTTTCTAAAATCATATTTTGCAAACTCATCATCAGGACTTGTTGATTTTGGAGCTTTGGGATTCATAATTGTTTCTGCCCAATAATTTAAGCCACCTTGCAAAACGTAATTATTTTCATAACCTAATTGCCTGGTAATCATCCATGCTTCGTTAGCATCGAGTGTGCCATTTGAATAAAATATATTCATTTTTACATCCTGATCTAAAACATCAGTCCACTCATCAGATAAAATACTTACCAATGGAATATTAATTGCATTGGGCAAACTAAATTTTTCAAACTGATCGGGGCTTCTAACATCAATTAATTGAATAGACGGATCTTTGTTAATTATCATATCAGCCACTTCATCAGTTGATATAAATTGCATATCGCTTTTAATTTCATCTAACAATTGATTAGCTGTTAATTTATACTGCTTTGTAGTATTCTCAGGAACTGCAGCAATTATTAATCCTAATGTTATAATAAAGGCAGCCAATATTAATCTTGGATTCATAACTAAATTTTTTAAATTATTATTTAATATTCTTCTCTTGGAAATGCTTTTTCTGCTTTTTCACCTAACCAAAACATAGCAAATGCAGCTATTATTAGTAACAGGGCAAAAAAGCCTTGTGAAATACCTATTAATTCATTCAATTTAGGAAAACCTAAAAATTTAGCTTTATAAATATGTTCCCAAATAGGATATCCTTCGGTAAATATAAAAATACCAATAAACAAACCTATAATAAAAAACATTGCATCAATTTTACCAATTGCAGCGGCACAAACACTAGTCCCGGGGCAAAAGCCACCCATTATAAATCCGGCACCCATAATAACACCACCTAATATTACAGAAGTTAAAAATGTTGGATTAATGTACACAAGATTTAAGTCCATCCACCCGAAAAGACTAAAAAACAGCATGCCTAACATAGCAACAATAGCACCGGTAAAAAATACTTTTAAAACAACGGTGTCGTAACCATAAAATACACCGGCTAATTTTCTACTTGATGAAAACCCACTGGCTTCTAATACAAAGCCAAAACCAATGCCTATGATAAAAGCTAATAAAAAATTCGTATTATTTGAAATAAGTTCATTAGGTAATAAAGGTCCCATAATTATTATATCTTAAAATTATTAATTCAATTTTTTTATATCCAATTCTTTCTAACAAAATACGCCAGGGCATATGCTGTTCCAAAAATTGCAGCAGTTGATATAAATCCACCAACTGATAAAACAGCCATCCCACTTAAAGCAGAACCACTTGTACAACCCCGCCCCATTTGAGAGCCAAAACCAAATAAAATTCCACCGAGTACAGCAAAAACCAATCTACGCTTAGAAGTAATTTTTGGTGAATGTTCTACTTTAAATTTTAACCTTCCGGCTATTGCTCCTGATAAAAATCCACCAACAACAACTCCCAGCATTTCAAAAACCAACCATGATTTCATAGGCCCATCTGGATGTTTGTCAGCATATTCTTTATAAAATGCAGCATTTTCAGCATGTTTTGGTGTAATAACATCAACTGCTTCAACAACTACACTTTTTAGTGCACCACTTGCGCCCAAGCCACGGCCTGCAATAAAATTTGCAGCTAATAACACTAAACCTAATAATACACCTCCTACATAAGGATTAAGATACTTTGTTTTTTTCATTTTTATACGATTAAGTTTTCTAATTAATATAAATATCTACTTGCCTGTCCACCATACGCTATTAAAAAACGCAACATTAAACTTCCAAAAAGAACCAAAGAAGCTGGAATTACAACAGGAATTTTGTATTTTTTTATTTCTAAAAATTCTAATATAGCCGGAATTATCATTCCAATAATAACAACAAAAACCCAAAAAGGTGCAGTATAAGCTCCGCCTAAAAAAAGATGGGCAGCTTCTAACTGAACAGCCGTACTTGCACGGAAACCCATAAACATATGAATGATTAAAAAAAGTTCAATTCCGATAATCATTAAATCAATTTTAGAAAACAATAAGCGTTCAGCATGCTCTTTCGCCATTATTATTATAACCGCAGCTCCGGCTGATAAACCGGATGCTAAAAATAACGGGCCTAAAATTGAGGTATTCCACAGAGGCCTTGCATTAAATGCTGAAAATAATATACCGGTATAAACTCCTAAAATAGATGATGAAGCTAACATTATCCACGACAAAGCAATTTTATATTTTAAAAAGAATTGCTCAAGTTGTTTTAACCACTCATATTTCCAATCCCATTTAGGAAATAATAATTTTATATTTAAAGCACACCATATAAATGATATTGGTGTAACTATCATTAAAGTCCATGCACCCCATGACATCGGTGATTCAAACCTAATAGTTGTATATAATCGCCAAAAATATAGTTTATGGTGCAAATCGAGAAATAAAGCGCCTAATCCTACAATTAATATAACAGGAACCAAAAAAGGAGCCCATTTTGTTGCAGCAGGATACATATCTTCTTTTCCCCGAATTGTGTAAAGGGCTGCAAAAAACAAAATTCCGGCAGCTAATCCTCCTAAAAATAAATACAAAGGAATTTCCCAACCCCATGCGTGTAAAATTGGGTCTATTTTGGGATTCATTCGTCCGCTAATTATAAGTTCTTCTCTCATGTTATAATTATTTGATATGTTTTATTTAAATAAGGTAATATACTTGTGGATTTGTACCGGCTTCAGGAGCCAAAACTTTCCATTTTCTGTTTTTCATTATTTTAGAAACATCACTATTTGGATTATCTAAATCGCCAAAATACATACATTTAGTTGGGCAAACAGAAACACAAGCAGGTTGCTGTCCTTTTTCTACTCTGTGTAAACAAAAAGTACATTTATCCACATACCCGTCAGGATGCGTATAACGTGCATCATAAGGACAAGATTCAATACAGGCACTACAACCTATGCAATCTTCGTGGGTAACAGTTACAATTCCTCCCGGCTCGTAATGACTTGCACCTGTAGGGCAACAGCGCACACAAGGTGAATTATCACAATGATTACAACGCTCAGAACGTATTTCCATCTCTAATTGAGGATAAGTGCCATCCATCACTTCTACCACCCAATCGCGACAATATCCAATAGGTACATTATTTTCTGTTTGGCAAGCAACAACACAATCGCTGCAACCTACACATTTCTTTGTATCAATAGCCATTGCATATCTCATGACTTAACCTCCTTTCTTACCGGTTCTTCTGTAAGAAATGTTACAAAATTTCCTCTCATTCCGGTACCTCCCATAATTGGATCTAACATAACATTTGTAATTAATTCTGAATCGCTTGCTCCACGGCCATGTGCCCTGGAAAGTTTTTTATTAGAATGGCCAAAACCATGAACCATATAAACTGAATCCCAACGTATTCTTTCTGTAATTCTTACTTTAATAGGAAATGTTGAAACCACACCATCTTGATTTTGTAGCCAGATATATTGGTTGTTTTCCAAATACCATTCTTTAGCTACTTTAGGATTAATCCATACCGTATTCTCATCCATCAAATCAGTTAAATTAGGATTATTGGCTGTACGGCTAAAAGTATGCATTGGCGCTCTTCCATATATCAACCGGTAAAAACCTTCTTGTGGTTCAGGATGAGCAGTATATTTAGGCATCGGATCAAATCCTTCGCCTTCTAAATCAGTTGAATATAATTCAATTTTACCGGTAGGCGTATTGAATTCAACATCTTCATTTTCCTGGAAATACAAATCATCAAATTCGCGATTTAGCTTTTTAACACCAATTCGTTGCATTTCTTTTAAAGAAGAACCCACTTGTTTTAATTGCCAATCTAACAATTCAGTAATATCATTATATTTAAAATAGTCTTGTAATCCTAATCTGTTTCCAAGCTCTTTGGCAATCCACCAATCAGGTTTAGAATTATATAAAGGCTCAGATGCAGGCATTCTTAATGCAATAGTTGGAAAACGATGTTTAGAAGTACGCAACATATCATATCTTTCCAGATATGTACATTCAGGCAGAACTACATCAGCATAGCCGGTTATTTCCATTGGCATGGTATCGATTACAACTAATAACTCTAAATGACTAATTGCCGTTAATGTATTTTGCATATCAGGCAATGTGGATATCAGGTTTGTCCCATTCACTATCCATCCTTTTATGGAACAATCTCTATCAAGTGTAGGAATTGTAGCATCACACATTCCTGACGCTAAAGCTAAATCAGCTAAAACATATTTTCCGGGGAATGCATCACGCCAGGTTCTTTTAATTTTAGGGTATTTAGGTGCAGGAAACTTGGGCAGATGAATTCCTTCGGGATTATAAAAACCACCTCTTCTACCCCAGGAGCCTAATAAGGCATTTAAAATTGCAACTGCTCTTAAACGTTGTGTATCATCTCCATACCATGTAACATGCCGACCCGGATGAACAATAACTGCCGGTGAAGCATTCGCCATTTCCTTAGCTGTTTTTCGAATGACATCTGGTTTAATAGTAGTTATGCCATAAGCCCATTCGGGAGTATAATTTTTTACATGTTCTTTCAGTTCATCAAAACCAAAAGTATATTTTTCAACGTATTTTTTATCATAAAGCTCTTCATATATTATTACATGAGTCCATGCTAATAATAAAGCAATATCGGTAGCCGGCTTAATAGGAAGCCAATACTTTGATTTACTTGCAGCAGTAGAATACCTTGGATCAACTGTTATTATGGTTGCACCTTTATCAATTGCATCAGACATTTCCTGTACCTGCCCGTTATGCATATTTTCTCCAATATGCGAACCAATTAAAACAAGGCATTTTGTATCTCTTATATCTGTTGGTTCAGGCGAACCAACTCCACTACCATAAGTTGCAAAAAAAGCAACTTCGCGAGGGCCTCTGCATTGAGCATAAGAAGGTGCAGCAATATTATTAGAACCAAAAGCTTTTAACATATGTCCTAAAAATTTTCCTCCCGACCCATGGGTAAACAGTGCCATACAATCAGGGCCATGTTCTTTTTCAATTTTCTGCATTCCCCTTGCAATATAATCTAAAGCTTCTTCCCAACTTGCCTCTCTAAAAGTCTGACTGCCCGGCTTACCGGTTCTGATTAAAGGTGTTTTTAGCCTGTCCTCATCATAATACATTCCAACACCACCGGTACCTCTTGGGCAAAATCGTCCGTTGGAATGCGGATCATTACTATTACCTGCAATTTTCTTAATTTTTCCTTCTGCATTAGTATAAGTCCAACCTGCACATTTCCAAAAACAAACCTCACAATAAGTTGGGTATCTTTTCATTTTATGTTCATCCAACTCACTTTCGTCATTTTTGCCGTTAGACATCCAATTAATTACCGGACTTGTCATAGCAATACCACCAGCACTAGCAGTTGATATTTTAATAAAATCTCTCCTGGTTGTTTTCACTTTTATTATAACTTTTATAAAAATTAAACATATTGACTGACATAAAATTAATGTAAAAAAATATTTGCAATGGAATTGCATTATCATGCATCTTCATATGTCTTTGAAAGCCACAAAACCATCGTATTAAATAATTGATTTTATGATGATTACATGTAATTTAGAATTTATCTAAACTTCTATATATGTCGAATAACATATTTTTACATATATAGATAATCATATTTATAGGCTATTAATGCAATATTGTTGCGCAACAATATGGCGTTTTTTTGGAAGTTAGTACAATTTTATGTTTATAGAATTCTATTAACCTGTTTCACTAATTAATTTTAGTTTATCATAATTAGTAATTTTTATTTTCTTCCCATCTATTTTTATCAATTTATCTTCCTTAAACTTTTTTAACATTCTAATTAAACTTTCTGTTGCCATGTTAGTAAGTTCAGCTAAATCTCTTCTGGACAGCAACAAATCAAATTCTCTTTTTTTATAAACCCTATCTGATAAACATAAAAGTGTGTCGGCTAATTTACCATACGACTGCTTTTGTGTTAAACAAAAAAACCGGCCATACGTTTGTATTGAATTTTCACTTAATATATTAATAATTTGAGTAGCAAACTCGGCATTAATTGATAAAAGTTTCCTGAAAACAGATATATCAATTAATCGAAGATAAGAATCCTGATAGGCTACTGCTGAATATTGAAAAATAGTATTTCCTTCAAAAAGAGACGAAAGGCCAATAAAATTTCCGGATGGAATAATTTTTAAAATTAAAAAACCGGACGGCCCTTCAACATAAATTTTTGCTAAACCACTACAAACAAACATAACATTTGCAGCAAATGTTCCCTGCTTACAAATATTTTCTCCTTTTTTAAATTTTATTTCCACCTGATTCTTTTCAATCAGTTCTTTTTGCTCCTCTGTTAATTTTTCAAAACAACCACAATGTTCTTTATCGCTAACCGTACAACTATTATTAATGGTTTTCATCTGTTTATTTTATAATTTTCAAATGTCAGCACCCGTCCCGAAACAGTTTCAGGAAGGAACTGCATGAAGTAAATAATCATTCTCGTGTGTGTTTAATAATTATTTTAATCATACTTGTTTCTTCATTTTATATTGAAACTTGTTATTAAAACCTGAGTAAAAATACTAAAAAATATGACACGGGTCATTTATTACCCTGTTAGTATATCAAGAAAAATGCAACTGTGTAACATACGCTTTTAGTTCCTTTAAAAACAATGAATTCGCAACTTTGTAATATGTCAAATTATTTAAAAATTAGTTTATAATTAACGATATTTTTTAGAATAGATTTTGATAAATATTCAGCTTTTAAACAGATAATTAATTAACTAATTTAAATTTATATGAAAAAAAATATATTAGCCTCTTTTAAACTAATATTGATAATCTTTCCTCTCTGTTGGGTTTTAACAAATTGCACATATAAAACCATTGAAGGAGAACCGGATACCAGTTCTATTGCTTCCTGCGAAGGTTGTCACACAAATTATACACAACTTAAAGAAGTTTACTCGCCGGATACTACCGCACCTGTTAGCGGATGTGGCGGGACTGCCCCTTATTATGAACCATTTGACCGGGTATATATGAATGGAGATGGATATGACGCTTTTAAAGCATCGAGCCATCATAATATTTCCTGTACCGGATGTCATAATGGAACAGATAATACATCTGATAAAAATTTGGCACATTCAGGTGATTTTATTTCACATCCATCAATGTATTACGAGGAAAAATGTGGTACGTGCCATCAAGATATTGTTAATGGATTTAAAACTAATCTTCATCATGGAACCGGACAAAAAAGAAAAGTAGCTATGCGTAGCGGATTAGACGGGCCTGACAATTTTGACGATCTTCCTGCCCATCAAATTGAAGGATATAATGCAAATTGTGCCCAATGTCATGGAACTTGCGGAAATTGTCATGTGGTACGTCCACCTGCAGGAGGTGGCGGCCTTGCAAAGGGCCATGCCTTTACAAAAACTCCTGATATGATAAGTGTATGTGTAACATGCCACCATTCGCGCGGAGGGCACGCCTATTTGGGAGTTGCACCGGGAACACAACCTGATGTTCACTTAACTTCATTGAATTTTACCTGTTTAGACTGTCATGAAGAAGATGAAATACATGGTGACGGGAATCCGGTAGAACAAAGATATGCTTATTCAAAACTACCAAAATGCATTGACTGTCATACTAATTTAGAAGCTACTTTTGATGACAATCCTGACCATAAGCAGCATTTATATAGTTTTAATTGCCAGGTATGCCATTCGCAAGATTACAATAATTGTGGCAGTTGCCATATTCATGGCGAAGGAGCAAGAATTCCTGCTTACTTAGGATTCAAAATAGCCGGAAATCCAATACCTGACGTAAAACCCGGATTTGATTTAGTATTGGTTAGGCGTACTCTTGCTGCACCAGACAATTGGAAAGAATATGGTATTGATGAATATGCTGATTTTGAAGCCTTCCCAACTTATAATTACACTTCGCCCCATAATATTTTAAGAAAAACTACCCGAACAACTGTTTCAGAAGGACAATCGTGTTCAATAAACTGCCATATTAGAATTGAAGCGGGCGATACTATAAACAAAGAATTATACCTTTTTGAAGATGATTTGCTTGATTGGGAAAAAAGTGCTACGCAAAGTATAACTGTTGATGATAAACTGCCTGCATGGTGGTTTAATTAATTATTAACCATTTTAACAAATAATAAATTTAAACTTTAAAACTATGAAAAAGGCCAAATTTAACAACTTGACACGAATTATGATGCTAAGCTTAATAGCATCGATTTTTATTTTTTATTCTTGTAGTAAAGACGATGATACCCCAACTCCTGTTAACGAGTCGGAAGTTTTGGTAAATTACCTCGAATCTGCTGAATCACCAGCAAGTGATTTTGTTAACACTTATTTACCAACAATAACCACTGCCACTGATGTTTATACATTAAACCTAACTAACCAGGTTTATATTATTGATATTAGAAGTGCTAATGATTTTGCTGCCGGACATATTGAAAATGCTCACAATGTTGCTTTATCAGAAATTTTAACACACGTTGAAGGTATTGACTTAACCGGTTACGAAAAAATTGTTGTTGTTTGTTATACAGGACAGACCGCAGGATATGCCACTTCTTTACTTAGGCTAATGGGATATGATAAAGCATATTCAATGCTCTGGGGAATGTGTTCATGGGATTCTACTTTTATGGGGCCATGGCAAAGTAATATGACAAATACCTATGCCACACAATTTACTTCAGATGCAACCGCAAAAGGAGAAGTTGGTGAATTACCTGTTTTATCAACAGGAAAAGAAAGCGGACAAGATATTTTAGAAGCCAGGGTTAATTATTTATTAACCAACGAAAATGAGGGGTTTGGAGGAGCATCTATTAGCAATTCAGTTGTATTTGACAATTTAGACAATTATTATATCATTAATTATTGGCCGGAAGCTGATTATACCGGAATAGGACATATTCCCGGAGCTACTCAATACACTCCAAAAGAATCTATAAAACTTTCAACAGACTTAAAAACAATACCAACTGATAAAACCGTTGTTGTTTATTGTTATACCGGACAAACAAGTGCATTTTTAACTGCTTATCTTCGCTTGATCGGGTATGATGCAAAATCATTAAAATTTGGTACTAACGGGATGATTTATGATGAAATGACTGCACATAAATTTTCGGCTGATGCTGTAATGGGTTACCCTTTTGTTGTTGAATAAATTTTATAAATGATTATTAATTCTCAGTTTAATAATTTAGTTAAAATATCGATATCAATTTTTGAAATCATTTCTTTTAAACGCAAGAAATAAGTGTTTTTAGAATAATTTCTTGCGTTTAAAATTTTACAGGATTAAGATGAAGAATAAAATGTTACTATTAATTTATACAATACTTATATAAACTCTTTGACGATTAAATATGTGAAATTATTAATATAATTCATTGCGAAAAAATATAAAATAATGAATAATAAAAAATCATTTTTACACAGCATTTTCATTCTTTTAATGTTATTTATAATGCCGTCGTGCCAGTATGAAACAATTGAATTAAATAAATGTACCGACGTTAGTTTTACCAATGATATTCAACCGATTTTTGATAACAAATGCAATTCGTGCCATTCTGCAAATATTGCTATGGCAGGATTAGA
>JAADFW010000281.1 GCA_013152655.1 Chlorobiota bacterium | reverse complement strand
TAAAATAAATGATTTAACTATTTTCATATTAATTACAAATATTATTTTTTACACAATTAATTTTTTTACTAATTTATCAAATTTTACTTAAAACACCTAACACGCCTTTCCCTGCTTCATCAATTGTTTTTCCCAATGAAATAAAACCATGATTTTTTATAATAATGAACATAATGTCTTCTAATATTTCAAGAACGCTATCAACCAAATCCAGTGTACCATAACTTGTTTCTTTTTTGGTTTCTTTAATATTTAATCTTTTTGCATTCTTTAATATTTCTTCACTATGCCCATGCATAATTGCATTAATTTCAGGCCTGCTATTATAAATGGCAGCATGCAAAAAACTCTCGGAAGATGGTTCTGTTATGCCTTCAACAAAAATCTTCTTATTAACAAAATCACATTGTTTAACTAATACAAATTTATTGTTTGTAAGATTTTCTTTTAGCCCTATTTGTGTTCCTGTAATAATAAATTCGTTTTTCCCTTTTTCTGTTCTAAAGCTTAAATTACCGGCTGAACCACCTTCTTGAACAGGTGCTAATTCATTATCATGGAATAATTTACACCATTTTTTCAGCTTATATAACGTTTTATTTGCTGGTAGTTGAGCAGATAAAAAAACAGTTTGAAACTTAACACCTTCATATTGTTCATTGCTCACAATAATAACTTTAAATATTCACATAAAACATTACTGAACCCAGGTTGCAACTTCTTTCAGGGCAAAATTTTTATCCTCCCATTTAATTATTTTAATGCTGTTTTTCCCTTTATAATTAGCAAGCCAAAGTTCAATTATTTTTTTCACATCAGGATATTTTTCTTTAAATTCTCTTAAATTACTCACATCTATTATTTGATCATCCTTATTAGCAGGAATGGCAACTAAAAGGTCATTTTTTTTCTTATTTTCTTCAATTCTTATTAAAGCAAATGGGTTTACTGCCATAACAGTTTTAACAGATTTTGACTCAGAAATAATTAACACTTCAAGTGGCTCGCCTTTTCCACCCCTGAGTGTATCTCTATAAGTTGAAGGAACAAAACCAACGTTATAAGGATAAGGTAAAAAATGTATTACATCTTCTTCACCATTCTTTAATTTACTTTTAAAAATATTCACCAATGGATTATAACTAATCTCATGATTGCTTCCTGCTGATATTTTAACAACAGCATTTATTGTTGTGGTAGTTTTAAAAGCCGGGATTTTATTGTAATCCTTTTTCTTGAACTTTAAAAAAAGAAATAATCCAACTACCAGTACCAAATAAAAAATAAATTTAAGTTTTGCCATTTTGTTTCTTTAATGAATATATAGTGTGACTTCTTTATGATTTTTCAACAATATCTTCAATCCATTTGCCTACGTTAGGAGCCTCATAATTTTGCATACGTGCCAACAATTTTTCCGGGTTTTCTTCAAACATCATCATATTACGATGCGGTTCAAGTAAAAGTTTATTTTTAACCATTTGTTCCATCAATAGTTTTAAATGATTATAATACCCGTTAACATTTAATATACCAACCGGCTTTTTATGTAATTCCAATTGATTTAAAGTTATAACTTCAAAAAGTTCTTCAAGAGTTCCAAAACCTCCGGGCAGAGCAATAAACGCATCTGATAATTCTGTCATTTTTGCTTTACGCTGCTGCATGGTTTCAACACGAATCATTTCATTTACTTTGTTATGTGCTAATTCCTTTCCGGCTAAATGATTTGTAATAACACCCGTTACTGTCCCTTTGTTTTCTAATACTGCATTTGCAATTATTTTCATTAACCCAACATTTCCACCACCATAAACAAGCCTGATATTCCGGGCGGCAAAAATTCTCCCCAATTCTTCTGCTTTAACTTTAAATTCAGGATCGTTCCCCGGGTTTGAGCCACAAAATACAGCAATATTTTTCATCCGTTTATTTTTTAATTTTTAAAGTCCAGCACTTGTTCCGAAACTGTTTCGGATGAAACTGCATGAAGAAAGATAATCATTCTTGTGTGTGTTAATAATTATTTTTATCATGCTTGTTTCACAACAAATTATGTATTCTAATTTTAGAATTAAAACATGCAAAGTTAATGCTTTCCATACCTTTTATTGAATTTTACAGTTATTTTTACTTACTATTTTTCAAAAATAGTGTAAAAGGAAAAGAACCAAAAGCTAAAAAGGCTGTTATTTTATAAGTTAAGTCAAAACCATATTTATCGCCTAAAAATCCAACAACCATTACACCAATACTGCCAATAGCAAAATTAATGGCCATATAAATACTATTTATAAAAGCCGGCCTGTCAGTTTTGTGCTCATTCACCATTGCTAATAAAACCGGTGTAGATGCAAACATGAAAAATCCCATTATAATGAGAACAGGAAATTTAAATTCAGTTGGAACAAAAATAAATAGCCACATTAAAAAAGGTGTGATAGCTGTAATTAACATTAGCGAAGTTTTCCTGCCTATTTTATCCGAAATTGTTCCGGCAAAAAAAGTTCCTGTTGTTCCCGAAAGCTGAATAACGGAAAGTGCAATAGTGGCAATCCATTCAGTATCGCCGGCAGAAGTTAAATAGGTAGGCAAGAAAAAAGTCATAGCCGATTTCATGGAAGCCCTGAAAAACATAATTCCTGAAACAATAGCAAAAAAAGGAACTAATTTTCTAACAGTCTGCCAGGCTCCATTTTCTTTTGTTGTGCTCTTTGAAACACTAATATTTCTGAATTTATAATACAAATAAATGGTAGTTAAAAAACCAAAAGGAATAAGCCGGTAAGTCCCTTCTAATCCCCAAAGAGAAACCGCAGCCGTAATAATTATAGGGCCAATGGTTCTTGCTATTTCACCACCAACCATAAAAAAACTCATTCCTTTGCCTATTTGGCTACCCGAAACTTTTCTTACCAAAACAGGTGTTGGAACATGAAAAAATGTAGAGCTGATACCAACTACAAAAAGAATAACTAATAAAACAATATAACTTGGGGCTATTCCCACTAAACTCATTGCTACGGTAGTTATAAAAGGAGTAACAATAATTAAATAACGTAATCTTAGCCGGTCGGCTAAAAGCCCTATAAATGGATTTACTAAAGATGGTATTGACTGAACTACTTTCAAAAAGCTCACCATCGAATAAGTCAGGCTCAATTTATCAATTATTAGCGGTAATATCGGAGCTAAAAAAGAAGTATAAACATCGTGGACAAAATGGGCTATTGAAATACTTAATACATTGCCAAACTGAAACTTTTCTTTATTTTTATCAATATTCATCTATTATATTTAACCTGTAATTCGTATATAATATTTAATGAAACAAGAAACTTGTTTTATTAATGAAGTGGCAAATTTAATAAAACAGTAATAGTAATAGCAATTAATGATTAATCAATGCTTTTTATAACTTAAAAATTAAGCAAATATACTACAACAAATATTTGTTAAAAATATTTAAATGTTAAGCAGTTCTTTCTTTATTGACTTTGAAATGGTAATTTTGGAAATATTAAAAATTAAAAAATACTTAACATGGCAAAACAGTTCCACCGCATTATATTATTCAGTCTGGGAATAATATTTTCATTTAATCTTCATAGTCAATCTTTTAATGAACAGGCATTTAAATTCACCCGCGTTTTAAGTTTAATTAACACGTTTTATGTTGACACTGTTAACCAGGAAAGTTTGGTTGAAGAGGCTATAACAGCCATGTTAAAAGATTTAGACCCACATTCTGTTTATATTCCTGAAAAAGAGTTAAAAGAAATGAATGAACCCCTTGAAGGTGCATTTGAAGGGATTGGTATCCAATTTAATATTTTGAACGATACACTTTATGTAGTTTCGCCTATCTCAGGCGGGCCATCGGAAAAACTTGGAATTTTAGCAGGCGACCGTATTGTTAAAATTGATAGCGAAAATGTAGCCGGAGTAGGATTAAAAAATTCCGATGTTTTGAAAAAACTAAGAGGTAAAAAAGGAACCAAAGTAACGGTTTATATATTAAGAAGAAATGTAAAAGAATTATTAGAATTTGAAATCACTCGCGACAAGATTCCTATTTACAGCCTCGACGCTTCATATATGGTGGATGACAAAACAGGTTATATTAAACTGAATCGTTTTTCGGCTACAACCATTAATGAATTTGAAAAAGCAATGGACAAGCTGCAAAAACAGGGAATGCAAAACCTTATTCTTGACCTTACTTATAATGGAGGAGGATTATTAAAAGCTGCCATTGAATTAGCCGATGAGTTTTTAAAAAGTGGAAAAATGATTGTCTTTACAGAAGGTATAAATAGCAGAAGGCAAGAAAATCATTCAACCGATTATGGAAAATTTGAAAATGGAAAACTTGTTGTAATGATTGATGAAGGATCGGCCTCAGCAAGTGAAATTGTTTCCGGTGCTATTCAGGATTGGGATCGTGGACTAATTGTTGGCCGTCGCTCCTTCGGAAAAGGATTGGTGCAACGCCCGTTTCGTTTACCCGATGGTTCAGCCATCAGGCTTACTATTGCTCGTTATTATACACCTACAGGCCGGTTAATTCAAAAACCATACGACCATGGCTCAAAAGCTTACCGAAATGATTTAATAAACCGCTACAACAATGGCGAGCTAATGCACGAAGACAGTATCCATTTTCCCGATTCATTGAAATTCAATACTTTAAATTCAAAACGTGTGGTATATGGTGGAGGCGGCATAATGCCTGATTACTTTATTCCAATGGATACTTCTTACAATAGTGCATATTACCGCGACCTGATAAGAAAAGGAATTTTTAACCGTTTTGCTTTAAATTATGTAGATGAAAATCGTAAGCATTTAGAAAAAAAATACCCTGATTTTAAAACTTTTAAAGAAAAATTTCCGGTTGACGATGCAATGATGGAAAAGCTTTACTCTTTTGCCGAAGAGCAAAAACTTAAGCGAAACGAAAAAGATATTGAAATATCATCCGATAATATGTCTATTCAGTTAAAAGCTTTAATTGCCAGAACTTTATGGAATTCAAATGAATATTTTGAAATAATTAACCAGTTAGATCCTATATTTAAAAAAGCTTATGAAGCAATTGAAAGTGATGAAGAGTATTATTCGAAGTTGGGAGTTAATAATAGTAAAGTGAAAAAGTGAAGAGTGAAAAAGTGAAGAGTGAAGAGTGAAGAGTGAAGGGTGAAGGGTGAAGGGTGAATAAGTAGTCAAGTATAGTACTTTGTCTTGTTTTTCATGGTTTTTCATGGTTTTTTATTGCTGTTCTTATAAAAATAATCATTAATTAAATTTAATATGGCAGGGCCTGAAGGTTCAAAATATTATAATGTTTTTTTAAAAAATAAGGTTTGGCTTGAATCTATTGACGGAGAGTCTGTATTAAACGAAAACGTTTTTAAACTCTTGCAACTAATTCAAAAAACCAATTCTATAAAGGCATCGGCAGAAAAATTAAAAATCAGTTACCGGAAAGCCTGGGGCGATTTAAAAGAGTGTGAAAAAAAACTTGGTTTCAGGTTAATTACCAAAACACGTGGCGGCGAAGGTGGAGGGCAGACAACCCTTTCAGACGAAGGCATTGAACTTATTAATGCTTATAACCAACTGGTTAGCGACATTAATAAATCTATTAAAAAGGTAACGAAACAGTTTTTTAATAAAATAAACAATTAATTGTTTTTAGTCAACCGTTTTTGAAATAAACTGTACTGCTGTAGCTTTAAAGCCAATCCAAACTGTTTTTCCTATTTCCAAATTCATATTTTCAAACGATTGGTAAGTGATTGAAGCCATTATTTTAATATTTGCATCCACCACAATTTCAATATTTTGTGTAAGTTTAACAATATCAATTACTTTTCCTTCAAATTGGTTACAAATGCTCGATTGCATTTTATTTAAAGAAATAACCACATCGTGCATTTTGAAACTTACAAAACCTCTTTCCTTATCCTCCATTTTAGGGAGCGTTATTTTAACTACATTTTCCAATAACGCAGTATTTTCATCAACTATTTCGGCAGTATAAAAATTTTTTATCCCTGATAAATCAGCAATAAATTTTGAATTTGGCCGATGAAAAATTTCTTTTGGAGTTCCAGTCTGTTCAATTTGTCCGTTATGAATGACTGCTATTCTGTTAGCCAGCGAAACTGCTTCATGATAATCATGCGTTACATGAACCATGGTTATTCCCTGCCTGTTTATTTTACGCAACAATGCCGTAAAGTCATTTTTCTTTCCTGCATCTAACGAAGAAAGCGGTTCATCCAGCAAAATAACTTGCGGATTAAGTGCCAGTATTCGTCCAATAGCTACGCGTTGTTTTTCACCGCCTGAAAGGGTTTCAGGCATTCTGTCTAATAAATTATTAACATCAGTCAATTGTGCAATTTCCAGTACTCTTTGCTCTATCTTTTTTTTAGCAATCTTTTTTTTATTAAACGGGAACGCCAGGTTTTCCTTTACTGTTTTATTAGGAAATAAAGCTGCTTCCTGAAAAATAATACCAACATTTCGATTTTGAATTTTTTTATTTGTAATTTCTTCTTCATTTAAAAAAACATGGCCGCTATCAGGCTTTATCATACCGGCAATCATTTCCAGAATTAATGATTTGCCTGCCCCCGACATACCCAACAATGCAAAATATTCGCCCGAAAGAATTTTTAAATTAATACGAGTTAACTTAAATTCTCCTAACGAAAGGTTTATATTTTTCAATTCAAGCATAATAATTATGTTTTACGGGCGTATTTTAATAATCTTCGATTTATTTGAAAAAACTCTGAATACAATAAAAACCAACAATGAAATAAGGATAAAAATTACTGCTACAGGCCGGGCATATTTTAATCCGAATGCACTAAATCTTTCATAAATCATTACCGGTGTAATCATTGGATGATAAGCCACAATTACTACAGCTCCGAATTCGCTCATTCCGCGTGCAAACATTAATATTAAGCCCGATAATATGCTACGCCACGCCAGAGGCAACGAAATACTAAAAAATGTTTTGAATGAATTGGCGCCGAGGTTGAAAGCTGCTTTTTCCAACCTTACGGGAACGGACAAAAAACCGTCAACTGCTGCATTTATTAAAAACGGAAGGCTTACAAAAGCCATTGCCAGCCCAATGCCAAATGAAGAACCTACAAAATTTAATCCTAATGATGCACCTATTTTGCCAATTATTGTATCTCTTGAAATAAATCCTAAAATAGCTATTCCTGCTGCTGAATGAGGAATAACAATGGGCAGACTTATTAAACCCATAATTAATTTTTTTCCTGTAAATTTTTTACGTGCCAGTAAATAGGAAAGCGGAATAGCCGCAATGGCAAAAATTAACGTAGTACAAAATGAAACCAATAAAGTTAAAATAATGCTTTTTTGAACTTCTTGTTCTTTTGCTGTGCTAAATAAGTCATTTAAAGGAGTTTTAAAAATCATTCCCACTAACGGAGCAAACAAAAAAAGCAAAATAACTCCGCCTAATGCAATAAACAATAAATTAAAAGTTTCCGGTTTTTTCATTATTCACTTTTAAAAAATACAGGTTTAAAAGTTAAAACGATTGAAAAATAATTACCCATATTCTCATGGTTTCCGCCTTTTATAAGTTCGGTTGTTTTACTCCCAAAAAACATGGCATATAAAATTGAAATAGTAGTTTCTTTATTAATTCTATAATTTGCCCATAAATCTATTTCCGAACCGAGGTATTTATCAGCTTCTACATTATTTACCATATATTTTTCCTGCAATCTGAAATAATGATAATCAGTATTTGCTGAAAGCTTTGGACTAACCTTATAATTAAATTTAAAATAAGGGTTTACCAATCCGGCATAAGCAGTAGTTTTAGGAGTTGAAAAATAGTCAATTTTACCGTTAAACCGGTGTTTTGTACCATACAGAATATCAAATGAATTATAAGAAGCTGTATTATTTTTATTTCCCGACATTAACTCTAATCCTGTTTTTAATGTCAACAGACTGCTTATTTTATAATTAAATTCAGGATTTAAATAAAAAGCACTGATTTTTTGCCCTGTGCTTGTTTTGCCATTTTGTAAAAATAAACGAAAAGTTGCATCAATAATTTCAGATTTGTAATTTGCAATTACACCGGGTGTGTACCGCATGTAAACACTATTTTGTTTATTTGGGTTTTGAAAGCCGTCGGCAATAGTAAAAAGCGAAAACTTATAAGAATTGTACTTATAATTTAACCAAATTAAATTTAATGTTTTATAGTTGAATGAAATACCGGAATAATCAGTTCCAAAAAGCTTATTGGCATTCTGATTAAAAGCAGTTACAAAATCAATATTAAAATTTGGCTTAATATATCGAAGTAAAATAGCGTCATGTTTAGCACCGCCCTGGTTAAAATTTGAATTTGAAATAAGGCGTAAATTATCATATCTAAATGATTGCCTTCCTACTTTTAGTTTAAAACTTTTTGACATGTTGAATTGCACCCAAAGCTCGTGAGCTGTAATATGCGAGGTTGTTGTTTTTATTTGTTCTTCACCCCATATTCTAACATCCTGAAAAGAAATTTCGGTAATAAATTTTTCCGTTTCATAATGAAATCCAATTCTTGAACGCTGGCTTACCAGCATGGCATAAACCGAGGTATCAGCCGGCAATTGCTTGTAACCGTTCCTGAATTCATAACGAGGCCTAAGTTGGCCGGTAACCATAAATTGTGCATGAATATTTATGGATATTAAAAGCACAATTACAAATAACAGATACTTCATTTTTTAGATATATTAATGTGTGGTATATATTCTTAGTTCTTGAGGAATTTTCTCATAATTTGCAACCTGTGCCGGTATCATTGACGGTTGCCCGTTAGCTTCTAAAATTGACATTCCTTTTTTACTTAAAACAAAATCGACAAACTTCACGGCAATTTCTTTATGCGGTGCATTTTTCAATATGGTAATTCCATAAACCATTGGCTCTCCTTTTTTTGTGATAAACTCTCCGGGTTTTTTACCCGAAATTTGCACATTTACTGTATGGTAAAGTTCGGTAAAAGCAGTATTCTTCAAATTTATTTCATCAGGCAACAACAAGTATTTTAAATGATGCTGTTGGGCAACCGAGCGATATAGAAAAATATAATCCAAAGTGTTTGATTCTAATAAGGCTAATAAATCAGTCTCTTTTGGCCTTATAAAATTATTGTCTTTTTGTAAAAGAATTTGTGAAATAGTTGAATCATGGTAATAAATATCAGCTAATCGCGTAGTTAAAACAGCCCTGTAGCCACAGGGGTCAGAGTTTGGGTCGGAGCGCCCGATAAAAACATCTTTTTTTGCCAATATTTTATACCAGTTATTGCGGTTAATTTCAGCACTATATTTTGACTTTTCAGTATAAACAATTGCCATTTCATTACTTACAAATTTTATGTTCCAATCGGCATAATCAGGTATTAACTGTTCATCAATAACAGTATAATCAGCCGATGCCATAATATCGCACTCTCTTTTTAAATCTGTAATTTTACGGGCACACTTCCGGCTTCCTGCGGGTTCAAGCATTACTTCCGTTCCGGGATTTTCTTTTTCAAATGCTTCGGCTATTGCTTTAAAAGGAACCGATAAACTTCCTGCATGAAAAATAATTAGTTGTTTGGCTGATTCATTATCACTTTTTTGATTGTTTTGACATGCAATAAAAATAAGAAAAGACAAGGATAGTATTAAAACGGGAATGCGGGTTTTCATTTGTATAATTTTTAAAAGAATATTATTTGAATTCGATATGCATTCTATTTCATATCGCCGGCAATATTAAAAAGAAATTTTTGATACAAAAAATGATATGAATAAAAAAGAATCAATCTGAATAATAAAAGTGTAATTTTATTGTCTGCTTGTCAATATCTATTAGTGGCAATGTTCCTTTTAAACATTTCAGAATCAAAATTATAGTCGAAATTTAAATTATTTTGAATTTCTCCTGTCTCATAGTTTAAATAACCTTTTACAAATTGGGTGGGAATAGTATAAATATTGTCCTCATTATCGTTTTTAACTACTTTTTCTAATGATAAAACATGTTCAATAAGAAGTTTTTGATTGTCACCTTTATTAATCTCATTCAAATAATAATTGTATGTTCTTTTTGCAATTGAAAGAATAATGACAAATTTTCCAAAATGCTTATGGCGCATATGCTTATTCAAAAAATCAACTTTATCATTATAAACATTTTCAGCTGTTTTATAAAACGAATTTCTGTACTTAAAACCATTTTTAACAATTAATTCAGCTACTTCCCTGTCTTTGGTATAATGCAAAAAAATAATAGTTTCCTTCTCATTTTCAAATATGTAATCATATATTTTATTTTCGAGAATTTTATCTTTCGGTATTATTAAATTAAAATTAAAATCAGCTATTTGCTTCAATATTTTTTTAAAATCCTCTTTGGAATACTGCTTTTTAACTTCAATTAATTTTTTTAAAGAAATAACTAACTTATTGTTTTTATGCAGCTTATATTGCAAATAAATAATATAAAAAAACAAGAGAAGAATAATAATAAAATAAAAACCCTGAAAATTGCTCATAATAAACAGTTATAATTCTTTTTATAAGTTTAAATATACCTTAAATCCGCAAGACTTAACAGGCCTTTGTTAATTAACAATTGACAAAGCAAATTTACATTCACTTGTTTTATTAAAACCTGACAGTATAAGTTAAAATAAGTTTACGAATATAAGATAGCACATAGAACATTTAATTAACCATGAAGATTTCAGCTTTATCACATAAATTTACAAAATAGTATTAATTTTACAGCTGTTCAGCAATAAAAATTTATGATACATTTCATCCGTTTATAATTTGTTTTTATTGGCCGGATGGAGCTCACATGACAAATAAAAATCATTGCCGGATTGACTTGTAAAACCCTACCTGAAAATTATGAATATTATAAAAAAAGTAGCTATTATTGGAAGTGAATCAACCGGAAAAACCGAATTAGCAAGCTACTTATCAGAAAAATTCAATACCATTTATATACCGGAAATAGCCCGCGAATATATTGAAAAACTAAATCGTGCATATCAATATACCGATGTTGTAAATATTGCATTAAAACAAATTGAAGCTATGCCTAAGTATATTACAAAGGCGAATAATATTCTTTTTTTCGATACTGATTTAATTATTACTAAAATATGGCTTAAACATGTTTTTTCGTATATGCCTGAATGGATGGATAAAAAGATAAAAGAACAGCAAATTGATTTGTATTTGTTATGCAATAACGATATTGAATGGAAGTATGACCCGGTTAGAGAAAACCCCCAATTACGAGAATACCTTTTTTATTTGTACAAAAATGAATTAGAAAATTTTAATTTTAATTACAAAATAGTTGCCGGCACAGGAGAAAAGCGTAAACTAAACGCATTTAAGTCTGTTAAAGGCTTATTCTGAAAAAAACAACTATTGTGGGCAAATAACACAAAAAAAAAGAGTTAGTAATCTACCTCTTTATAACTTTTAAAGTTTGGTTGCTGTAATTATTACTAAGTACAACAAAATAACACGAAGCGGGCAAACTATTGTTTTGCCAATTACTGCCCGACCAGGTAAACGTATAACTGCCTCTGTTTAAGTTATCGTTAAAAAGCACTTTTTGCAATTGCCCGTTTAAATTATATACCGAAAGTGTATAAAATCCCTGTTTCTCTATCTCTACTTTAATACTGAGAAACTCACTAAACGGATTCGGGTAAGCTTGCAGTTCCAAACTATTTGTTTTGTT
>JAADFW010000280.1:4396-44864 GCA_013152655.1 Chlorobiota bacterium | reverse complement strand
CCGTAAAAGGAATCAACTTTGTTGGCATTCGGGATGCGGGTGACCCTGTAGAATTAGCAAAGAAATATGTATTACAAGGTGCAGATGAAATTGTATTTTTAGATATTACCGCAACCATAGAGAATAGAAAAACCCTCACCAATCTGGTAAAGCGAATAGCACAAGAAATTAATATTCCCTTCACAGTTGGTGGAGGGATTAACACTTTAGAAGATGTAAGTGATTTGATTAAAGCCGGAGCAGATAAAGTAAGTATAAACTCATCAGCGGTTAAAAGACCCGAACTCATTTCAGAAATAGCCAATGATTTTGGTAGCCAATGCGTTGTTGTAGCTATCGACACCAAGTATGAAAATAATCAATGGAAAGTTTTTATACACGGAGGACGAAAAGCGGCTTTTCTAAAAACAGTTGATTGGGCAAAACAAGTAGAACAAATAGGAGCAGGAGAAATTCTTCTTACTTCCATGAAAAATGATGGAACAAAATCAGGCTTTGCATTAGACATCACCAAGCAAGTATCAGACACAGTAAACATTCCAGTCATTGCGTCAGGAGGAGCTGGAACTAAAACACACTTTAAAGAAGTATTTGAAAAAACAAAAGCAACAGGTTGTTTAGCCGCTACTATTTTTCACTATGGAGAGATACCAATACCTAAACTAAAACAATATTTAAACGAAGAAAAAATTGCTATACGATTATGAAAATAGATTTCAATAAAGGAGATGGACTGGTTCCTGTAATTATTCAAAACAACCAAACCTTGCAAGTGCTCATGCTGGGCTATATGAATAATGAAGCATTTGAAAAAACAATAGTGGAAGGGAAAGTTACTTTTTTCAGCAGAAGTAAGAACAGACTGTGGACCAAGGGAGAAGAATCAGGCAACTATTTAGTTGTAAACAATATTCAAATAGATTGTGACAATGATACGATTCTTATTAAAGCAACGCCAGACGGGCCAACATGCCACAAGGGCAGCACTTCCTGTTTCTCTGAAGAAACAGCTAAAGGTTTTGTTTACGATTTACAAAAGACCATCAATCAACGAATTGATGAAAACGATATGAATTCATACACTAACAAACTATATAAAAGAGGGATCAATAAAGTTGCACAAAAAGTTGGAGAAGAAGCAGTTGAATTAATAATAGAAGCTAAAGATAATGATGCGTACCTATTCAAAAATGAAGCAGCAGATTTGTTGTATCATTATCTCATATTGCTAAAGACTAAGGGGTGTACGTTTGAAGATATTGAAAGCGTATTAAACAAAAGAAAAAAAGCGATAACAAAATGTATCGTGCATAGCCAACCTTTGGTATAGCTACACCATACACAAACCAATGTGTGCATTTGAGCCAATGACTTCGATAATTCAGTAAAAAACTTTCTGAATTAAAAATGATTACATAAATTTGTATCCTAATGAATACAGGAGACAAGTGTACTTTATTGAGAAAACAGTTGAGTTTGGTAAGTGGTTAAGAAAATTAAAGATTTTAGAACAAAGGCAAAGATTTTATTCCGAATTTAAAGAATTGAAAGTGACGGACACATTGGAGTCTGTAAACCTTTTGGCGATGGTGTACTTGAATTAAAGATAAATTATACTAAAGGTTACAGGGTTTATTTTATAGAAAAGGATGGAGAAATAATAATTCTATTTATTGGAGGTGATAAATCTACCTGACAAAGAGATATAGAGCAAGCAAAAGAGATAAAAAAAATATTGACATGGAAACTTCAAAATTAGACATAGCCGATAATTTAGATAATAATGAAATAATAGCTGAATATCTGAATGCTGTTTTGGAAGACGGCGATCATTCAGACATTATTACAGCAATAGGTCATATTGCAAAATCAATTGGAATGACAAAGATTGCTAATGAAACTGGACTTAGCAGGCCAAGTTTGTATAAAGCATTATCTGAGGGAGCAAAACCCCAGTTTGGAACAATAATGAAAGTATTAAGAGCAATTGGCGGACAAATAAGAATAAACCCATTAACAGCATAAAAAACGCACTACAACACACACTAAATTTAATTGCCGGTTTGAAGCTATATGAAAGTTTATTACATTTGGTAAAAACAATAACTAATTGAAAGGGAATTATAAAAATACGGCAACTACAGTTTAGCGCAATCCGTAACAATAATCTTTGAAGCCGAGGAAACAAGATTATTTAATAAAGCAAAACAAATCAACACTCTGCACTCATTTTTCATGAATCACTATTTACTATTAACATAAATGAAATAAAAAAATGAAACTATTATTACTTTCAAGCCTTGCGGTATTTTTATTTAATATACCTTTTGGATTTTGGCGGGCTAATGTGAAAAAATTTTCTTTGCAATGGATTCTGGCTGTTCATGTGCCTGTACCTTTTATTATTGCATTGCGATTATTAACCGATTTGGGTTTTGCATGGTACACCTATGTTTTTTTGGTTGGCAGTTTTTTTCTTGGACAAAAACTTGGCGGAACTATTTTAAGCAGGTTTAAAGAAAAAAGTGGCATAGAAGTTAGCTCATGTTTATTTATGGAATTAAAACATGTTAATATGTTTAAAAAGAAATCTTAGTATTATGAGGCTAATCGGCTACCTGTCAGTTATATTATTACTCGCTTGTCAGAATCAGCAAACTCAAAATTCACAGGCTGTTAAAACACAAGTTAAAGAAGAAATTGCAACGGAAGGAAATACAAAATTATTTTACTTTTATAAACCTGACAAAACGAGGCAAAACTCATCTTATATCATTGCAATTGACCCTCACGGAAACGGAAAATCAGCATGTTTAAAATTTAAAGAAATTGCCGGGCAAATTGGTGCTATTTCTATAGGATTGAACAATGTAGAAAACAATGTTCCTGAATATCAAAATAAAATTAAAAAGGCAATTCAAGAAGTAAAACAAAAATTCAATACTCATAATAACCCTGTTTTAATTGCCGGCTTTTCGGGTGGAGCAAGGATGGCTTATAGCTATGCCATGCAAAATAATATTAATGCAGTAATCATGTGTGGGGCAGGAGTTGGCAATCAAATTCCTGTTGCTTCTGCTTTTCGTATGGCTTGTATTTCCGGTTATAAAGATTTTAATTTTATTGAACAATATTATTCTCCGTATTCTAACATACTTGAAAAGAAGAATTATATCGCCTTACATTTTGACGGAATTCATGAATGGCCTCCTGAAAAACTTTTGCAACAAGCAAGTAATTTTGTTTTAAATGAAGGTAATTCAGAAAGTTATATTGGCACATCGCCAATTATTCAAAGCCGGGAATTTTTAGTATCGTCAAAATATATGGATGCCTTTAAAATACTGGAACTTAATTATAAAACCTGTTCGCCTGAGCAAGTTGGAGAATACAAAGTTGCCATTGGCCAATTGCTTCAAAATGATATTTTTAAAGAATATATAGGACATTTTGAAAATATATTGATGGACGAACAGAGCAGAAACAGGGCTTATATGCAAAGCTTGATTCAAAAAGATTTTATTTGGTGGAAAGCCGAAAAGCAAACTATTGAAAAAAAAATGAATGATGCTGACAATGAACTTTTAGCAAATTCATATTATAGAACAAAAGCGTTTTTGGGTGTTTTGTTATTTTCAAAAACTAACTCAAGTGTAAGATCAAAGCAATTGAACGAAGCAAAAAAATATCTTAAAATATATTCCCTGTTTGAGCCCGAAAACCCTGATGTATATTATTTACAAGCTTTGTACGAGTTAAATACTGGCAAAAAGAAGAATATAGTTGATAACTTAAAAAAAGCAATCGGCCTGGGTTTTTCTGATTACAAAAAAATGAGGAATGATTTTCCTGAAGAAATAGTCAAAGAAATTTTACATTAAAATTATAGAAAATGAAAGAATTCTGGGATGAAAGGTATAAAAATAAAGAATATATTTATGGAAAAGAGCCCAATGAATTTTTTAAAAATACGCTGAATAACTATAAACTAAAAGGAAAAATTTTATTTCCGGCGGAAGGTGAAGGCAGAAATGCTGTTTTTGCCGCTAAATGCGGATTGAGTGTAGTTTGTTTTGATTATAGTGCTGAAGCTAAAAAGAAAGCAATGCAACTGGCTGAAATTAGTAATGTTGTTATAGATTACAAAGTTGGTGAAATAGATGAACTTAAATTTGAAGAAAACAGTTTTGATATAATTGTTTTAATTTATGCACATTTTTCTCCTGAATTGAAAATGAAATATTATACCGGACTGATTAAATATTTAAAACCAAACGGAATAATAATTATTGAAGCTTTTAGTAAAAACCATCTTATTTTGAACTATGCTAATGAAAGCGTAAGTGGGCCTAAAAATTTAGAAATGTTATTTACTATTGATGAAATTAAGGATTATTTTCTTGATTTTGAAATACTTAAACTTGAAGAGGTGGAAGTAAATTTGCAGGAGGGGCAATTCCATAAAGGGGTGGGCTCTGTTATCCGTTTTGTTGGAAGAAAAAATAAGGCAAAATATTAGGGAATTGTATAATAAATATTTACGGCAAAAAAAATCCGGCATTTTTTAATTGCCGGATTTTTATATTTATTAAATATGGAAGTACTTATAAGTCTTTTGTTATGCTAACGTTTTTATAATCTTTCAATTACCAATTTAAGTTTAGCCTGAATGGTTTGCGCTACTCCACCAAGATTTGGATTAGAAACTGCCTGCATTGAGGCAACCGGGTCAACAGCAGCAACTACAGTTTTGTTTTCATCGTTTACGTAAACAATAACATTACAAGGCAACATTAACCCAATTTGCTCTTCAGCCTGTAATGATTTGTATGCATTAGGAGGATTACAAGCTCCAAGAATTTTATAAGGCTTAAAATCAACATCTAATTTGTTTTTCAATGTAGCTTTTACATCAATTTCCGTAAGAATGCCAAAACCTTCTTTTTTAAGCTCATCAGTTACTTTGTCAATTGCTTCCTGAAATGAAATATTGACTGTTTTTGTAAATGCATAATTTGTTTGTTTCATCTTTAATTATTTTTAAATCTGTTTTTATAATATATTTAATTTTGCTTCAACTATCATAAATTTTAAACTGTCTAATTTAATAAAACTTTTACTAAGTTAATTCTATAAAAGTGTCTTTGTTGCTGTAATAATCCGGTAAATATCAGAAACATTATTTAGTGCAATATTTTTAAATCCGGCTGAATTAAGATTTGCAACTACTTCTTTTTCAGTCTCAAATGACGACGCAATTTCGCCTTGTGCTGAGAATAATCCTAACCGTCCGTTAGTTTCAAGAAAATCATAAATTTGTTTATAAATAATTTTCCGTTGTACAGGTGGAAAATGGACTATTGCAAAAGAGCTTATAATACTTTTAAATTTTAAGTTACCGGGTAATGCTTCGGGAAAACTACCGGTAACTAAGTCAATATTCGTAATTTTTTTTCTTTTAATTTTTTGCTCAAGTTTATGAATCATATCGGGGCTTAAATCTATTCCAACCACTTTTCCTGCAATTTTAGAAGCATATAGCGTACTAATGCCTGTGCCACATCCAATATCCAATACGGTATCTCCCTGTGCAACTGTATTTTCTATCATCTTTTTCATTTCTCTGCCAAAGGCCGGATCAAGACTTACTGATAGATCATAACAATAACTCCATAATTTATAAAAATGTTTAAGCTTATCACTTTTGCCTTGATAGCTGTGTGTAAAATTGGTTGTTTTTATGTATAATTCCCGAAAAGATTTTAAATAGTTCATAATTATAGATTTTAAAATTTATAATATATTTTTTCTGTACAGAATTACATATTATTTCACCCTTTTAGTACACGTGTAGCATTTAATATTGCAATTAAAGCAACGCCCATATCGCCAAATACAGCTTCCCACATGGTGGCAATGCCAAAAATGCCGAGAATTATAAAGATTGACTTAACACCCAAAGCAAAAATAATGTTTTGCCAAACTATTCTTCGTGTACGTGCTGAAACTTCAATTGCATCAATCACTTTATGCGGCGAATCTGTCATTAAAACAACATCGGCAGTTTCAATGGCTGCGTCAGAACCTAACGCACCCATGGCAATTCCTACATCGGCACGCGCCAAAACAGGTGCATCATTAATGCCATCGCCTACAAAAGCAACTTTTCCGTTTTGTTGTAATAGGCTTTCAATATGCTCAACTTTATTTTCAGGAAGCAGCTCGGCATAATATTCTTTTATCCCCAGTTTTTTAGCAAATAATTCAGCAGCGTATTTATTGTCGCCGGTAAGCATAACTGAATTTATGCCTTTGTTGTTAAGCTTTTTAATAGTATCAATGGCATCGTCTTTCAATGTGTCGGATATAACAATATAACCGGCATACTTTTTTTCAATAACCACATGAACAACTGTCCCGTCCACTTCGCATTTATCATGAACAATATTTTCTTTATGAAGAAACTTATCATTC
This sequence comes from Chlorobiota bacterium, assembly GCA_013152655.1. Lineage (GTDB taxonomy): Bacteria > Bacteroidota > Bacteroidia > Bacteroidales > B39-G9 > JAADFW01. The sequence goes on along the minus strand of JAADFW010000280.1, from coordinate 38,390 downwards.
CCTACAAATACTTCTTTCTTATCAATAAAAGCTTTAACCCCATGCCCGGATACTTCCTCAACATTTTCAATGCGTGAATTGTCAAACGGCTTATTATAAGATTCAAAAATAGATTTTGCAATAGGGTGGTTCGAATTGTATTCGGCATAAGCAGCATATTCAAGAACGGTTTTCTCATTAAAGCCATTTGAAGGCGATATTTCTGAAATTTTAAATTCACCTTTTGTTAATGTGCCTGTTTTATCGAACACAACGGTTTTAACCTGTGTAAGTGCATCTAAAAAGTTAGAGCCTTTCACTAAAATTCCTCTTTTGGAGGCACCTCCGATACCACCAAAATATCCAAGCGGAATGCTTATTACCAATGCGCACGGACATGAAATAACCAATACAACTAAAGCTCTGTAAATCCAATCGCTAAACATAGCTCCCTGGATAAAAAGCGGAGGCAATACGGCAAGAAAAAGCGAGCCGAAAACCACCACAGGAGTATAGTACTTAGCGAAAGTGGTTATAAATTTTTCTGTTTCTGCTTTCTTTGATGATGCATTTTCAACCATTTCCAGAATTTTAGAGATGGAAGATTCGCCAAATAGTTTTGTAACTTTTACAGTAAGTAAACCCGATTGATTAATCATTCCAGATAGAACATTATCCTTTGGCTTAATTTTTCGCGGAACACTTTCCCCGGTAAGGGCAGAAGTATCAATAAATGAATCGCCTTCAATTACCTCGCCGTCTAAAGGAATTTTTTCGCCTGCTTTTACAACTATTATGTCACCTATATTTACATCTTCAGGAGATACCTTTACTATATTGCCATTGTTTTTTATGTTGGCATAATCAGGCTTAATTTCAAGAAGAGATTTAATTGATTTTCGTGAACGGTTAACCGCTATATCCTGAAATAATTCACCTACAACATAAAATAACATAACCGCAACTGCCTCTGGCATTTCGTCTATGGCAAATGCACCAAGAGTTGCTATGGTCATTAAAAAGTGCTCGTTAAAAACCTGCCCTCTTATAATATTCTTTACGGCCAGTGCAATTACTTTCCACCCTACTAAAAGATATGCAGTCACAAATATTATGTATTCTGCAATATGAAAAGGTGTATTATGCAGTTTGTCATTAAATATTATACCTGCCAATAAAAGAACTAATGCAGTAATTGCTTTAATTATAGTCCATTTGTTTTCGGCCAGCTCACTATTTGAAACTAAAGTTTTTTCTTTGCCTGTTTCTATAACTTCAACTTCCGGCTCTACTTCTTTAATTTTGTTCTTTATCTTTTCAAAGTCATCTGTATCAATAGTTAGCGAAGATGTTGCAAAACTTACATTTACAAATTTCACTTCTTCAAGTTTTGCTAAGTTACCTTCAATTTTTGCAGCGCAAGAAGCGCAATCAAGGTTTTTTAATGTATATTTTTTCATCCGTTTGTTTTTATAATATCCATCGTTTTGTTTTATTAGCATATTGAACATATTTATGTCCTAATTTTTCTTTTAGAAATTCTTCTTCCAGTCTGACCTGAATTTCAATTATTATATATCCAACTATCAAAATTATTAATGTTAAAACATTTGGCATAACTAAAAACAAACCTAAAAAAGAGATTAATACTCCAAGAAAAATCGGATTTCGTGTGATTCTAAATAAACCGTTGGTTATTAAAGTAATTTCATCATTTTTATCAATTCCAATCCTCCATTCATTAGCCATGTTCAATTGGGCTATTAGAATCCAGATAAAAGCAAGGTGTAATAATATTAAGCCTGTATATTTTAAATAAATAATATTGAGCCATAAAATTGGAATAAAATAACTCATTATTTCATTGCCAAAAGCATTTACAGTTACCATTAAAAGAGTAAGCAAAGAAATAATTTTATAAACTTTTCCTACAAAATCAATTGCCATGCCTGTTTTCTTAAATTTGAAAGGATTTATCCCTGTTTTTTTCCATGTGTCATAAGATTTCCAGACAAATAGTATTAGAAAAAACAAGCAATAAAATATAAATAAATAGAGTTTCATTTTTATAATTTATTTGAAAATGAGTTTTAAAGTTCTGTTCATAATTGGTTTTAAATTCAATAATTCATTAATAAGGACATCAGCTTTTTATGTATATTATAAAGCAACTTACAATAGCTGATGTCCTTTTTACATTTTCATTACAATTATTTTATCAGTAAGAACAAATTCTTAAACGGCTGATTCTCCGCGCTCCCCTGTTTGTATTCTTACAGCATCAATTATTTCTGATATATATATTTTGCCGTCGCCTTTTAAGCCGGTAAAAGCAGTTTTTTGAATAACCGAAATAATTTCATCAGCTATTTCGTCAAGGCAAACAATTTCAATTTTAACATGCGGAATATAATCAACCAGTTCTTCAACAACACGGGTAGGGGCATTTTTAGCTTTTCCCCGGCCAAATCCGCGTACATTTACAACACTCATTCCGGTTAATCCGTCAACTTCATGCAAGGCAAGTGTTACTTTTGATAATTTATGTGGTTTTATATATGCTTTTATTTCTTTCATGATTTTTGTTTGATTTATAATAGTTTAATATTAAGCAATTTCTTTTCTGACATTAATGGCAAACCATTTATAAATAGCCGGAATTACCAATAAAGTAAGCAAAGTTGAAGTTATTAATCCTCCAACAACTACTGTTGCCAGTGGCCGTTGAACATCGCTGCCTGTTCCTGTGGCTAATAATAAGGGAATTAAACCTAATGCAGTTGTTATGGCAGTCATTAAAACCGGCCTTAATCGTAATGTTGCTCCTTTTACAGATGCTTCGTTTACCGGAACGCCATCTTTCATTAATTGGTTTAAGTAGGTCACCAACACCATCCCGTTTTCAAGTGCAATTCCAAAAAGTGCAATAAATCCAACCGATGATGGAACAGAAAGATTTTGGTTTGTTAGCCATAATGCTACTATTCCGCCAACAAGGGCCAATGGAATATTAATTAAAATTAACAAGGTATTTTTTAAAGAGCCAAAGCTTGAGAATAATAACAAAAAGATAATTAATAAGGTAACCGGAACCACAAGAGCTAATCTTTTATTTGCTTCTTGTTGTAAACGGAATTGTCCTCCCCAGCTTGTGATATAACCCGGAGGAAGGTCAACATTTGCTTCAATAGCTTTTTGGCCTTCTTCAACAAACGAGCCTATATCGCGGCCAACCACATTACACTGAACAGTAATAAAACGCTGGCTGTTTTCACGGGTGATTTGACGTGGGCCAACCAATTCTTCAATACTGGCCAACTGGCTAAGCGGAACGCGAACTCCATTATGTGCATTAATAAAAATCTGGCTGATTGATTCTGTTGTTTTTCTATAATTTTCTTTATAACGAACAAGAATATCAAATCGTTTTACACCTTCAAATAATTGTCCGGCAGTTTCGCCACCAACGGCAGCTTTAATAACCTGTTGTACATCGTCAATATTAATTCCATACTTTGCAATAGCCTGGCGGTCAACTTTAATAAGGAGTTGAGGAGTTCCACTAATCTGATCGGCTTGAACGTCAGCTGCACCCGGAACTTTACTGATAACATCAACAATTTTATCGGCATTTTCTTTTAGCAATTCCATATCGTCGCCAAAAAGTTTAATTGCCAGTTCGGCTCGCACTCCTTCCAGTAATTCATCAACTGTCATTTGAATAGGTTGTGTAAAATTAGATTGTACTCCGGGAATTTCGCCAACTTCTTCTCTTATTATTTTTTCGAGTTCCGGTTGCGTTTTTGCTGTCCTCCATTCATTTTTTGGTTTGAGTAAAACATACATTTCTGCACTATTTACCGGGTCAGTATGAGCTCCTACTTCGCCGCGCCCTATACGTGTAACCACACTGGTTACTTCCGGAATTTTCATTAAACGTCGCTCAACAGTCATGGTTATATTTGTACTTTCATTCAATGAAATTGAGGGAGCCATGGTAAGGCGTAAAATAATTGTACCTTCCTGTAAGGTTGGTGTAAATTCAGAACCTAATCGTGGATATACAATACCGCCGGCTGCAAGTAAAGCTACAGCAAGGGCAATAGCAACAATTCTGTGTTTTACAAAATATGTAACAATTGGCAGGTATAAATAATTAAGGAAGCGAACAATAGCAACTTCTTGTGTTTTTTCAACCTTGTTTTTAGCTTTTTTCTTTGAACGCCGCATGATTAATTGTGACAATAGTGGTGCAAAAGCAATAGCAAAAACTAATGAACCCAACATAGCAAGCGAAACGGTAAAAGCTAACGGCCGGAAAGTTTTGCCTTCAACCCCTTGTAAAGTAAATAAAGGTAAGAAAACTACAATAATAATTGTAATGGCAAATAAAATTGGCCTTACAACTTCTTTACTGGCTCTTGCAATAACATGAATGCGGGCTTCATCGGGAGAACTTTGACGGAGTAGCCGGTCAACATTTTCAACCATTACTATGGTTCCGTCCACCATCATTCCAATGGCAATTGCCAGTCCGCCGAACGACATCAGGTTAACCGATATATTGAAATAGTTCATTCCAATTAAAGCAAAAAGTATGGAGAACGGAATTGAAAGAGCAACTACAATACTGGGCCTTAGCGACCCCATAAAAATAATAAGAACTAAAGCTACAAGGGCAATTCCCTGAATCAGAGCATCAGCAACCGTGTTTACGGCAGCTTCAACCAATGTTTTTTGCTGGTAATATGGTACAATTCTCACTCCTTTAGGCAAAGCTTTGTTAATTTCTTTCATTTTTTCTTCAACTTTACCTATTACGGTTGAAGAATTACTTCCATAAAGTTTGACAACCATACCGGAAACCACTTCTTCAATACCGTTACGGGTTTGAACGCCTCTTCTGATAGCACCTCCAATTTTAACATCGGCAATTTGTTTCAGGAATATCGGTGTGCCGTCTTTGGTTTTTATTATTATGTTATTAATATCATCAATATTAGAAACTAACCCGACTGACCTGACTATAAATTCTTCAGCATTTTTTTCAATAAACTGCGCACCCACATTAATATTGTTGGCTTTTATTTTTTCAATAATTTCGTTAATACTCACGTCATAGCGAAGTAGGGCATTCGGGTCAACAGCAACCTGAAATTGCTTTTCCCAGCCACCAATACCAAGCACTTCAGTAACACCCGGAACGGTTTGTAACTGGTATTTAATTAGCCAGTCCTGAATGGTGCGTAATTCTGTTAATGAATAGGTTCCCGTAGAGTCTTCTAAGTAATAGAAAAGGATTAATCCCATTCCGGTAGAAATTGGCCCCATTTGCGGATCTCCAAATCCTTCGGGGATTTGTTCGCGTGCCTCTTGCAGGCGTTCATTTACCAGTTGCCGGGCAAAATAAATGTCGGTGTTATCTTCAAAGTATATATTTACTACCGATAAGCCGAAATTTGAAACAGAACGAATTTTTTTAAGTTCGGGTAAACCGTTCATGGCGACTTCCACAGGGAATGTCACATATTTTTCAATTTCTTCGGGAGCCAAGCCCTCTGTAAGTGTGAAAACCTGTACCAATGAAGGCGATACATCAGGAAAAGCATCAATAGGAAGTTGCTTATAGCTGAAATATCCGGTTGCCATAATAAGTACACCAAGTACTACTACTAACAAGCCGTTTTTTAAAGTTATATCAATTAATTTATTCATTTTTTTATGTTTTAAATTATTTTCTCCTTTAGACTATTCTTACTCTTTTCTGTCTTTTCGGCTGAAATACAGTAGAATATAAAAATCTCCATGTTGTTAGAAGATTTTTATTCCTTCCAGTAGTCAACGGAATGTCGTCGAAATAACAGTTATGATTTTAATGTCCATGTCCTTCGCCAAATTCACTTTTTTGAAGTTCTGCCTTCAGCGTGAAGCCTCTTTTGCTTACATAAACATCGCCCGGCTTTATGCCACTTATAACTTCAACATTAATATCGTTTTTTCGGCCTATTTTTATTTCATGAGGTTTAAAACCTTCGCCGGTTTTTACAAAAACAACCGGTTTATTATCTAAAGTTTCTATAGCGGTTTTTGGTATTGAAAGCGAAACACGAATGTTGGTTGTAGTAATGCTTCCGGTTACAAATAAACCCGGTTTATAAACATTGTTATTGCCTGATAATTCAACACGTGCGGTTGCCGTTCTTGTTATTTCGTCAATTACCGGAGAAATATAACTTATTTTAGCCTTTACGGTTGGCAATCCTTCACCGGCTGAAATTACCACACTTTGTCCTATTTTAACATAAGGCAGGTCTTTCTGGTAAACACTTAAATACACCCATAGTTTTGTGAGGTCTGCAATTACAAAACCATGTTCGCTGTCTTCAACCACTTCGCCACGAGTAATGTGCTTTTCAATAATTGTTCCGTCAATTAATGATTTCATTTTGTATTCAACAAGGCTTTCATTACTTTCTATAATGGCAAGAACCTCGCCTTTGACAACTTCATCGCCTATTTCTTTGTAAACTGCTTTTACCATTCCGGGAAAACGCGGATGTACGTGAGCCAAATTATCGGGTGGTATAATAACTTCTCCCGGTAAATTAACATGAATCTGTAAATTTCCTTCTCCTGCAACTGAAGTTTCAATACCGAACTCTTTCATTTCGCTGTCGGTTAATTGAACAACGAGTTCTTCTTCGTGTTTTTCACCATGCTCTTCACCATGCTCTTCATCATGCTCATTATTATTTAATTCCTGTTTGGCAACATTTGTATTTTTATTACCGCTGCATTGCCAACTGAATACTGAAATAATAAATAACAAAACAGGTAGTAATAACTTGAAATTTAGTTTTTTAATATTTTTCATTTTAATATGTATTTAATAATAGATTAATTTTCAATATTTTGCCCGATAAGGCCTTCAATTTCAGAAATAAGAATTTGATAGTTTGTTAAAGCATCAAGATAATTTTCTTTTGCTTCAAACATTGTTTTTTGTGCATTAAGAACATCTAAAAAAGTAAATTTACCTACCAAATATCCCTGATTTATTATATCATATGTTTTTTCTGCATCAGGAATGATTTTTTCCTTTAAATTGACTTCTTCATAAATTGTTGATTGTAATAATTCATAATTGGCATTGAGCTTTGTTTGTAAAAATATTACAATAGATTTTTCCTGAACATCAATTTTATCTAACTGTATTTGAGCTTCTTGTATATTTCCCTGATTTTTATTTAATACCGGTAGGGGAATGGCTATGCCGGCTATTACAGCTCCATTTGATGTTTCGGCTAATCTTCTGTATCCGGCACTTACAACAGGGTCAGGTATATTTTGTACTTTTTGTAAATCTAATATAACTTGTTGATACTCTTTTTGGTCGCTAATTTTAGCAATGACAGGGTTTTGCGTTAACAATTCTTTCAGTTCGGCATATGCCGGAAAACTTTCTTTTATTGTTAACTCGCCAACTGCCTTGTCGAATAAAGCTATGTCGTTTCCCCATATTGATGCCAGTTGATTTTTTGTAATTTGTAGTAAACGCTCAGATGCTTCCAATTTAATCTGTGCTTTAGTTACTTCAACTTGTGCACGCGATAATTCGGCTGGTGACAAAACACCGGCTTCAACCCTCTGGCTTATAACTTTCTTAAAATCTTCTGATAATTTCAGGAGTTCTCTATTTAACTCAACTTGTTGTTGAGAGTATAAAACCCGGGTAAAAGATTTCTTTACTTTTGTAGCAATTATTAGTTTTTGCCATTCATAATCCCATTTTGCCAATACTGAATTTATTTGAGCTGCTTGTGTCCTTTTTTCACGCTTGCCACCCAATTCTATTAATTGACTTATGCCGAAAGTAGTTTCTGACGATTTAAAAGCATTATAATTTCCTCCTCCGGCAAAATTTTCGATTTCAAAGCCAACTTCAGGATTTGGCAGCAACGATTGTTGAAGCGTAATAGCTTCTTTTGCTTTTATTTCCATAAAATTTATTTCAATTTCTGGATTATTGGATAATGCTAATTCAATGGCATCTTTTAAATACAAATTTTTTGTTTTAGTACTCTCTTTTTGTGGTGCTAAAGTACTATCTTTCAATTGCTTGTTCTCTACTAAATTAATATCTTGTGTTCCCGGAAAGACAACATTGACATTCATAAAGGAAACAAAAGCAACAAGTAAAAATGAATAAAATGTTTGTTTCATTTGTTTTTTATTTTATTTGAAACTGAATTTTTAATATTTTAAATTACAGTATTATGTGGTATATATTAGTTTACGGGTTAAGCTCTGAGTATGATTTAACGTACAATTAAGAAGCTATAACCGGAAAATTAAGAAGGGTAAACAATAATCAAAGCTGAAGTATAACTGTTTTGATTTTGCCTAAAATAGAAATGCCTGTTATGTAACTTTTATTTAAAAGTACATTAAAGAATGTTTGAAATAATTTAGTAATATGAATCGTAACAAAATTATTGTATATGTGAGTTGTATTTAGTTTAACAACTTGCTTCAGAATAATATCAGATAATTGTGTTTTAAGTTGAATGTCCTGACAATCTGAAGGTTGGCCTATGTTGTGGTTTTCTTCAGAAAGAAATTCTATTAGGTGAATACAATTATGTGTCTGACTTATTGTGGCTGTTTTAGCAGGAACTATTGCTTCAATAGCAACATGCCCGTCATTACCAAAACAAAGAACAATATTTGATACGTTTGAGTGTATAAAAAATGCCTGTATTAAAATAAAAAAAGCTAATAATATGCCTGTTATATTTTTTATCATTTGCTATTCTGAAATATGTTCTTTTACTAAATTAATGATTTGGTCAATATGTTCATCTACAATTGAATAGTATGCCATTTTTCCCTGCTTTCTGTATTTTACAATATTTTTATCACGCAAAATTCGTAACTGGTGTGAAACTGCTGAAATTGATACATTTGTAATTTCGGCTAAATCGCAAACGCATAATTCTTCAATAATTAACGACTGAATTATTTTAAGCCTTGTCTGATCACTTATTGTTTTGAAAAAAACAGCTAATTTTAAAGTATCTTCATCATCAGATAAAACAGACTTTACTTTTTCCACCTTTTCAGGATCAAATATATTTACAGAACATGTATCTTCAGTCATAATTACATATTATCATTTGAACAACTGTGCAAATGTAGTAAAAAGTTTTGAAATAAATATATTTATTTTGTATTTTTTTTTCATATTGCACTTTTAAACTAATTGTATGGAAAGAAAAATTTATTTAAAGCATTGGTTAGAGCTTAAGCCATATAACAAGCAAACTACAACTGACAGTTATTATCTAATTCTTTCAAATGAAATTAGAGATGCAATTTTTGGATGTGAAAATTTTGTTTTAAAACGCTACATTAATGAAAATGATATTAATTTGCTCTCATGCTTTTTGGCTTCATATTTTGAAGATGTTATTTCTGAAACTAACATCTGGCGTACTTTTGTAAGTATTCATTTTGAATTGTACAATAAAAAACTTCCTTTTTATAATACCAATGAGTATTACGACGATGAAATTAACGAGCAGGATATCGCATTTTTAATCTGGTATTTTTTAAATACAATTCAGGAAAAAAAATTTATTAGTCCATATAATAGTTTTATAAAAATTATTGCTTCAGAAGTGATGCAGATATTAGAAGAAGAGTATGAATTTGCTCCTGAAAATAATTTCTTAAAACAATTTTACCAGCTTGATAATAATGAAAAAGATTATTATGTAGCACGTCATTATTTAGATACAATTTTTTTTAATACGTACTTGTTTTATCCTGATACTGCTGTGAAATTGCAAGTTCTTGAAAAGGAAATTCTGGAAGAAAAGGATGAGAATGTAATGATGTATTTGAATGATAGCAGGGATAATTTTTTAATTAAAAAAGCTACCAGGCTATTAGCTTTAAAAGCAAAAGAGTGGGGGGCACATATTTTGGGACTAAAACATCCGCTTAGTATTGATTTACTCAGTATGTCACAAAAAATTAGCGGTTATTTTTTATACAAAGGCCAGGATGAGAGTGATATATTTTTAGAACATATTGCCACAGGAAAAGATTTTAAATTAACAAAAAAATCTTATGATTATTATACAGAGTTAAATGAAATTGACTGTATTATATATATTGGAATAGTACAATGGAAAAACCAATGGTGGTTTTCAGGAGTTAATTTTATAACTGAATTTGATGCCGACCTTATTCTTGATGAAAGAAACTCTGCTGAAAGTAGAATGCAAGTTAATTTTTTAGATCACCAAAAAGAAAAAACCAGTGAATTGCTGAAACAGCAGTTAGATGCTTTCCTGTCGTTCAACAATGGCTCGCCAATTGCATTTATGCGTTCTGATAAAATTGACGAATTCACAAAAAAATATACTGATTTTTTTAACAACACTTTAAACCTTACTAAAAAACAAAAACAAGAAGCTGAAAAGAGAGCCAGAAAAAATGGATACTTTAATAATGAAGATGATAACATTGACTTTTCAGAGCGTTCTAAAACAGCTTTATTTTTCTTTAATCCGAATAGTGGTGGGGAAATAGCTTTAGAGATTAATAGTGCATTTCCGTTAAAAAATAATCCTTTTTTCGATGTTAAAAAAAGTGAAAATGATATTAAATTTTTGTTAATGTCGGAAGAATTATCGACTGAACTGGCAATGTATTGTATTGACAATTGTTCTGATAAATTGCCTTTTTTAAATAATGAAATAGGGAAAAGATATTTGGAAGATATTGATTTTTTATTACGTTTCTGGAAGAAAGAATATTATCATTCCAAACCGTCAATAACTTATACCGGGTAAAAGTTATTGACGGTTTGTGTATATGTACATGTGTTTTTTAGAAAGAGATAACTTTATCGCACTCAACAGTCCATTGTACAAACTCCTCCATATTGCTTAATTTAATTCCTTCCTGAAATTGCAGTTTGTCAATTCCCCTTGCTTCTGAACAAATACCACATGCTTTTACTTCTCCACCTCTTTTAAGTACATATTTTAGCATTCTCTCAATGTTGTAAAACCCTTCCGGTGTTTTTTGATTAGGTAAAGCACAGAATACGCCATCGGCAAGTAGAAATATTTTTATTTCTACTTTTTCTTTTTGATACTTAATGGTATTCATTGCCAGTCTAACTGCATTATATGCTTTTTCTGTGCCGTAAGGAGCATCGTTAATAATGATTAGTATTTTTTGCATTTAAATTTTGATTAGAATTAAAAGGATAAATATAATTATTTCTAATAATATTTAGAATGTTCCTTATTAACATAAGAATTCAGTCTCTTATTCATTAGTATTTTCTATAAAAGGCCTCAGTTGTTCAGAATATGTAATCCCGAACACTTTATACTGCACAGCAAAAGAGAAAAGCTCAGGATTACAAATCCTGCGCAGCCACAGAAATGATTTATATCCTGAAAGTAATCAAATTAGGATTTCAAAAACAGTAGTGTAACAATAGGAATATCAAGAGTACTAACAACTAACTTGCACAACAACTTAGTTTACTTACATCTTTTCCAAAGGTAATTGCAGCTAATTTAATACCTTCTCCTAAGGTCAGATAAGGATATAAACTCTCAGCCAATTCTCTTACGGTTATACCATATTTTATTGCCATGCTTAATTGCTGGATAAGTTCACCGCCTTCGGGTGCCACTATTCTAGCTCCAATTAGTTTGTCAGTTTCTGTATTACGCATTAATTTTATAAATCCACGAGTGTCATTGGCAGCAATGGCTCTCGGAATATCTTTCAATTCTAACTTAGAAACTTCAAAAGGAATGTTCTCTTTTTCTGCCTGTGTTTCATCCATTCCTGCACCGGCTACTTGCGGGTCGGTAAAAACTACCCAGGGCAAAGAAGAATAATCCGTTTTGTTTTCAGTTCCTGAAAAAGCATTTTCAATGGCAATTTTTCCTTCATAAGCAGCCGTATAAACAAAAGAAGGGGTATTGGCAACATCGCCGGCAGCATAAAAATTCCTTAAATTGGTTTCCATTTTTTCATTAACTTTAATATGGCCACTTTTATCTAATTCTAAATCAATGTTTTCCAATCCTAATGTTGATGTATTTGCTTTTATTCCGGTAGCAACTACAATCTTGCCGGGTTCTGCCAATTCGGTTATTGAACTATCAGTACACTTGCAGTGTATTACGGTTACGTTTCCTTGTTTTTCAAATTTTACAGCCCTGAAGTTTGGTAAAAATTCAATGCCTTCTTTTCTCATATTTTTTTCCAATTCTTCACTAATATCAGGTGTTTGAGAACGAAGTACCCTGTCGGTAAATTCAATAATACGAACTTTTACGCCCAACCTGTTGTAAGCCATTGCCATTTCAAGGCCAATATATCCTGCTCCCATAATAGTAATGCTTTCGGGTTTTTCTTCTAAATCAAATAAGGAAACATTGGTTAAATAGCCCACATCTTCAAGGCCTTCAATTTCCGGGATATTTGTTGTTGCACCGGTTGCAATAAGAAATTTAAGTCCGGTGTATTTTTCTTTTCCATCAATTAGTATGGTTTTTTTATCAACAAATTTAGCCCAGCCTTTTTTCATGGTCAGGTTTTCAAAATCGCTAACCACATCCATATATTTCTTATGTTGCAAGGTGGCAACTAACTGCTTTTTATCTTTTATAACTTGTGTGAAATCAATATCCACACCTTTTGGCTTGATGCCTGAAAAGTTAGAATAAGAAGCATGATAGGCTGTTTCTGCAGCTCGTATCAGATTTTTAGAAGGAACACAGCCAACATTTACACAAGTACCGCCAAAATCGAGCCCGCCATTTACCATTAATGTAGTTAACCCCAGGCTTTCAGCTTTAATAGCCGCAGAGAAAGCAGCAGAACCGCCACCGATAATTATCAGGTCAAAATTATTAGATGAACCACCGGTTTCCGGTTTAATCTCATCAACTACTTTATAATGGCCGGTACTATTAATAATTTCTTTTATTTCATCTTTTGAAATTATTGAAGAATCAAAAGAAAATTCTCCATTTGCTTTTGGGTAATTTACCTCTTTAGTGATAACTCCCTCAGTATTGTCAAACTTTTTTGTAATGGTTTGTGCACAATGGCCGCAGGTCATTCCTTTTATATTAAAATTTACAGTTTGAATTTTCATTTTTTACTAATTTTAGATTTATTGACTTATTTATATATTATGGCCATTGTGCCAATTAGACTTTTTCACTCTTCACCGTTCACTCTTCACTCTTTTCTAATCACTTTATAACCTGTAGCATTAATTGCTTTTGCTAATTTTTCAATATTTGTCTTAGAATTGTCGAACGTCACTTTAGCAGTACCATTTTTGTAATCAGCTTCGGCTTCAACAAAGCCTTCTTCCTGCGATACGGCATATTTTATATGTTCCTCGCAACTGGTACATGTCATTCCTTCTATTTTAAAATCAACAGTCTGAATTAAACTTTTATTTAGTACCTCGTTGTTAACTTTTGTTTCAGGATAAAAAACTGCTGAATAATAAGGGAAAGCCAACATTACTACTGCAAACAGAGTTACAATTCCAAGAAAAAGTTTTGTTTGCATGAAATGCATTTTTTCATTTTCCTCACAATCGCATTCTATTTCATTCACTTTGCGTGGTTTTAATTTCTGATACCAGGCAAAGCCCAATACAACAATGGTTATTCCTATAAGATAAGGACGTGCTGGTTCGAGCCATGAAAAACTGGCTGCTATTCCACTACTGCCTGCAATTAAGGCTAATACCGGAGTTATGCAACATAATGATGCTGCAATTGCTGAAAGAATGCCGGCTCCTGCTAATTTTTTGTTTATGGTTTTTGTTTTCATATTAATGAATTTAAAATTTTAAACTTCAATGTTCTTTCAGGTTTGAAAACCCTGTTAGCTTATTCAACTGGATTTGTTTCTTTTTTTTGCACAAAAGCAAATATGTTATTCATATATTTCACATATTCCTTGTTTAAAGAATAGAAAATGGTTTGCCCTACTTTTCTTATACCCAATACATTTCCATCTTTTAATTTTCTCAAATGCTGTGAAATTGCCGGAACTGTCATATCTAAAATATCACTTAAGTCGCAAGGGCAAAGTTCACCTTCTATTTTAATCAAATAAATAATTTTTAAACGAACTTCATTTCCGGCCAGGTTTAATATTTTTGACAAATTACTCAAGTCGTCTTTTGTAATTTTCAAAGTTTCACGGCAAGAATGTATCTGTACTTCATCGGCCATTAACCGTTGGCATGATATCGGGTTGTTTTTTTCCATAATTATTAATTTTAATGCAATTATATAATCATTTTATTATTTAAGCAAATACTTAAATAATATTAACTAATGATTAACACTACATTTTTTTTAAAGTTTAAAAGTTATAATTAGATACGTTTTTAATAAAATAACAATAATATGAACATCGATATATCTCGTATTAAGGCACGATAAATGACAGCAATATATTGAGTAAAAAAATTAATATGAATGACTAATAACTACCATGAATAAAAAGAATAAAAAGAATAAAATAATTAATATTGAACATTCAATTTTACTAACTTAATTTTAAATTTTTTTATTATGAAGAAACAAATACTTTTTATTTTTATGATGCTTCTAATGGGTGGTTATACCTATATGCAAGCGCAAACTTATGTAGGTTCTGAAGCATGTTCCACATGTCATTCAGAAAACTATAATGAATGGGTTAATTCGGGTCACCCGTACAAATTTTCTGTAATTGAAAATAATGAAGCACCTACTTATCCAAGTTTTGTGAATAATTTTGAAAGCTCATGGATTAGTAATCTTGCCGATGGTAGTGTTGCATGGTCTGATATTGCAGGCGTAATTGGTGGCTTTGGATGGAAAGCACGTTTTGTTGGAAATGATGGTGTTATAGTAGGAACTGCAAGTAGTGCTTATTATACCGGAGGCCATAACCAATTTAATTTTTATGGTGGCGAAGATCATGGTTGGGTTGATTATGACGTAACACATGAAAACAAAATTTACAACTATAGTTGTTTTAAATGTCATACTACAGGTGGCGATACAACCGGAACATGGCTAACCGGAGTTGATGGACTTGGTACATTTACTGAAGGTGGAGTTGGTTGTGAAGCTTGTCATGGCCCGGGTAGCGACCATGTTTCTTCAGGTGGTGATGTAACAAAAATTGACCGTGTTTACGAACAAGTACATTTAGATAATTCAATTGGTGGACTTGATGTTAACGGAACTGTTCAAACTCCTGATGCAAATAGCGATGATATTAATTTTATGTGTGGAACTTGTCATAATAGAAGTTATACAAGCCCTATTAATGCAAGTGGCGGATTTATTAAACATCATGAACAATGGGATGAATTAACTGCTTCTCCTATGAGCAATCTTACTTGTACTACTTGTCATGACCCACATAAAAGAGTTATATGGGATGGCGATGGAATTACAAAAACTTGTGAATCTTGTCATGCTACCGAAGCTTCTTTAAGACATCATCCTTCAACAGAAGTTGGTTGTGTTGACTGTCACATGCCTTATGCTGCTAAATCTGGTACTACAAGAGGCGAGAGCGGTTTTGTTGGTGACATAAGATCTCATGTTTTTGCTATTACAGTTGATGCTAATACAATGTTTACTGACGATAGTACAGCAGTTAGAGATGATGATACAAGATCAGCTTCTTTAAGCTTACATTTTGTATGTCTCGGTTGTCATAATAATGATGCAACTGATGATATTCCTGAAATGACTTTAGCTGAAGCAGTTGTGGCTGCTGAAGGTATGCATGAACCTAATTCAGTTTATGAATTAAATAAATTACAGGTAGGAATCTATCCTAATCCTATAATTGATAATGCTACTATTAAATTTAATCTTACTAAATCAGCTAATACTTCATTAGAAATTTATAACAATGTTGGACAGTTGGTATATTCGTTATCAGATGTTTATAAAACAGCAGGTAATCAATATTTTAATTGGAATGTAACAAATAATTCCGGAGCAATGGTTCCTGCAGGTATATATTATATTAAAGTAGTAGCCGGAGATTTTTCATCAACTAATAAAGTAGTTTTAACAAAGTAAATTTTAAGGCTTAATAAGAAAAAAGACTATCATTAAAAATGATAGTCTTTTTTCTTATATTGACAGAATTTGAGCTAATAAATTGGGTTAAGATTTTAAAACCAATTCTTCCTTCTGAATATCAAATAACCAAGGTATGACATTATAAATGAAGCCGTTAGGATTATTGGGAGTGCTAATTTCGATTTTTCAAAGTAATTTATAACATTCATTCCATAAATGCTGGCAATTAAAGTTGGTATCATCAAAATAATTGAAATAGAGGTCAATCTTTTCATTACTACATTAAGGTTATTGGAAATTACAGAAGCAAATGCATCCATCATTCCGCTTTGTATGTCAGAATAAATTTGTGCCATTTCAATTGCTTGTTTATTTTCAATTAGTGCATCTTCCAAAAGGTCTTCATTTATTTCATTTAGCGTATTCTTTTTTGAATTTCGTAATTTAGCAAGTACAATATCATTTGATTTTAAAGATGTTATAAAATAAACCAGGCACTTTTCCATTTTTAATAACCTGTTCAACTCTTCATTTCTAATAGATTTTTCCAGATCTTTTTCAATTTGTGCTGTTTGTTGATTAATCTGTTTTAAATATTTCAAATACACATTTGCTGAGCGTAAAAACAGTTTAAATATAAAATTTAATTCATCGCTTATATGATGGTATTGTTCTCTGAAAAGAGAGGGCTGTTCAGGAGGTAGTACTTCATTTATTGTTGAGCATATTGTAATATAAATATCTTTAGTCATAAAAAGGCCCAACGGTACTGTATAAAAGGGTACGCCATTATCCGGATTGCGAATCGGGATTCGTAATATTAATAAAGTCCAGTCATCGTCATATTCTATTCTTGGCCTTTCATCAACATCTAAAATATCATGAATTACATCATCCGGTACATTAAATTGATTTACAATCTGTGAGATTTCGTCTGTGGTGGGATTTGTTACATTAATCCATGAACCTTTTTGTATTTGAGGAATTTCAATATATCCTCCCAGGCTTTTAAAAATTTTTATCATGGTTTTGCCTCCTTTTTTATCTTAATAAGAAGGCAGGAGCCCAATCTTATTAAGTGATTAATAAACTATATTCCGAATGATACGGGCCTTCTTCCATTTTTAATTTTAAATTGGTTTTTGCAAATATATTAAAAATTATTGAATCCAATTTTCTAATGATTTTTGACCTGCCTTATTCATGCAATTAGCTCTGTTATTGTTTGGGCAAAGTGGGTTATGAGAAGATTAATGCAACACAAAAAATACATAAAGCATTATTCAGAGACGTACAGAATACTGAATAGTTAGAAATTATTTGCTTAACCTGTTTATATATTTTTTTCCAAGTAAAAAGCTAATTAGTATTGAGATTACTAAAATTGATATAAGAAAAATTATTTGCCACGTACTATTTATTTTTTGCAAGTATGTATTAAAGCTTTTATAAAAGAAAGCACCAATAGTAAAGTAAGTTATAATAAAAGCAGTTTGAGCTATACTTTCATATAAAATGAAGCGGTGTTTGTTAACTTTGCCTATACCTGCTATAATTGGAACCAGTATTCTGATTTTTGGAATAAATGTGAAAAAGAGAATGGTATAAAATAAATCTTTTGAAATCTTTTTTTGAAAGTTATCTCCCAGTTTTGAGTTTTGCTTATATAATTTGTGTCTCCATTTTGTAGGTTTTGTAGCAATTAAATATAAAAATATGTTACGAACAACCAGTGATAAAATAGTAACTATTACTGCAATATATATATTGAGTAAATTAGAACTTGCTATATAAGCGATAGTTAGAAATGATATTTCTTCAGTAAGTGGTGAAATAAAATCTAATACAAAATAGTAGAAAACAATACCTAAATAAGAATAGCTAATTAATAAGTTTACAAATTCTGTTTTTTCCTGCATTAAATAATGATTTTATAGCTCCATAAAAATACAATTGTTGAGTATATTTAACTCAAAATATAAAGATTTTATTTAAATATATTTGTTAAATGGTTTTAATCTACCCTTTTTATAAATAATGAAACTAAATAATATGAAATATGATTATTCTAATTTACTGGTAATTTATGGGAATGGAAGAAATGTAGGAAAAACTCATTTAACTTGTGCATTAATAACTAAGTTTTCTGCTTTTAATGAAATAATTGCAATTAAAATTTCACCACATTTTCATGATGTACAAAATGCTGACTATGTTGTAAATACTGAGAATTTTAAAATAATAAATGAAAAAAATCCGCATACAGGTAAAGATAGTTCACGAATGTTATCTGCCGGAGCGAGTAAAGTATATTATGTTCAATGTACCGATGAATCAATTAGCATGGCCGTAAATACATTACTAAAAAAAATACCTGCTGAAACTGCAATTATTTGTGAATCCGGCGGATTATTAAAAATAGTAAAACCCGGTTTGTCGCTTTTTATAAAATCTGATAATAGTAATTCAAAAAAAATACCCGTTAAAGACAGTATAGTTATCCAATCAAAAAATGGAATTCCGGTAATTGATATCAATAAAATATCTTTCAAAAATCAAAGTTGGAATTTAATGAATAATTAAAAATATAATTTCTAATTGTTTACGGTAAAATACTTTTTTTGAAATCTCAGGGCAACATTTACCAATAAAATGAGTACCGGAACTTCTACCAATGGGCCAATTACTGCTGCAAATGCTTCTCCTGAATTTATACCAAAAACTGCAATTGCAACAGCTATTGCCAGTTCAAAATTATTACTGGCAGCCGTAAATGAAATAGTTGCGGTTTTTGAATAATCGGCTCCAATTTTTTTACCCATATAAAATGATACCAGGAACATAATTACAAAATATATAATTAGCGGAATAGCTATTCGTACCACATCTATCGGAATTTTTACTATATATTCGCCTTTAAGTGAGAACATTACGTAAATGGTGAATAATAAGGCAATTAGAGTTAGCGGACTAATTTTAGGAATAAATTTTTTGCTGTACCAATCTTTGTTTTTAACTCTAATAAGAATGTATCGTGTTAAAAAACCGAAAATAAAAGGAATTCCAAGATAAATAAAAACACTTTTTGCTATTTCGCCAATAGTAATATCAACTTTAAAAGATTGAATGCCCAACCATTCTGGTAAAACAGTTAAAAATACCCACGCATAAACTGAGAAAAATAATACCTGGAAAATAGAGTTGAAAGCAACTAAGCCTGCTGCATATTCTGTATCGCCTTTTGCTAATTCATTCCAGACAATTACCATGGCAATACATCTTGCAAGCCCAATTAGTATTAATCCGGCCATATAATGCGGATAATTATGCAAGAATAATATAGCAAGGCCAAACATAAGTATTGGGCCAATCAGCCAATTTTGAACTAAGGATAAGCCTAAAATTTTATAATTTCTGAAAACATCTCCTAATTCTTCGTATTTGACTTTTGCCAACGGTGGATACATCATAATAATAAGCCCAATTGCAATTGGAATATTAGTAGTTCCTGAACTCATCGAATGCCAAAAGTTTGCTATTTCAGGAACCCAATATCCTGATAAAACTCCAAAAAACATGGCCAAAAAAATCCAAAGTGTTAAATACCTGTCAAGAAATGAAAGTTTTTTTGTTATAGTTTCCATTATAAATTAGGTTTTATTTGTTCAATATAAAGTTTGTAAAAGGCATTTTTAATTTCATCACGAACCCTGATAAATTCACTCATAATAAATGCTTTGCTGCCTGTTGCCTCCGAAGGGTCTTCAAAACCAATGTGTAACCGGATTTTTACTTTACCGATAAAAGCCGGGCAGGTTTCTTTGGCTCCACCACATACGGTTATTACATAATCCCATTCATCGTTAATAAATTGGTCAACATGCTTAGGTTTTTGTTGGCTAATATCAACTCCGGCTTCTTTCATTACCAGAACTGCTGTTTTGTTTATTTTTTTTGCCGGTTCGGTACCTGCTGAATAAACTTTAAGTTTTTTGTCAAAAGATTGTAAAAATCCTAATGCCATTTGGCTACGGCAACTGTTTCCTGTACAAAGTATGAGTATCTTCATATTTGGTTTTGTTATTTTTTGGTTTAAATCTTCTATATGTTATTCACATATAAAACTATCATCTATTTCGAGTTCATTTGTCAATTCATTCATTATTGTCTTTAATTTATTAACTATTACAGGATTAAGACAATAATTCATTTTAACTCCATGAATATGGCCTTGTATCAGCCCCACTTTTTTTAACTCGTTTAAATGCTGGTTTACTGTAGTTCTGCTAAGTGGTAATTCATGCGAAATATCACCGGAGATACAAGTCTTTGTTTTCGACAGGTATAATAATATTTGTAACCGTGCCGGATGAGCTAAAGCCTTAAAAAGTAAAGCATTTTCTCTTAATTTATCAGTAAATAATTCAGTTTTAGCTAATACCATGTATTATCATTTTTTTAACGACGTAAATATACGTTATGTTTTTTAATTATGTTGTATATATACGTCAGTTTTTAATAAATATTTGAACTTATTATTTTATTGCTCACTATATATAGCCGGTAAAAAACTCATAGCTAACGGGATTAAAAAACAATGAGTTTGCTTTTAGTGTCTGGTTTTAATACAAGAGTAACGCGGTATTTGGTGCTTTTGTAAAGATTATATAATAAAAATACTTTCCTCTTTTAATGTTAAAAAAATATGTTCTTGTTTTGAAATATTTAATTTGTTAAATGCATAATTTGGAACTTCAAGGGTTAGATAATGTTCTGAATTTTTCGGGATAACTTTTACAACATAGTAATATTCTCTTGCATAAAAATCTTCAACAATTCCTTGAATAATATTTGTTTGATTAGTTTTTTGTAAATCTTTTCTCAAAATCATTATTTCATCATTCCTTATGCCAATGGTAATTTTATTTTTAAGCTTATACTCTCTGTCATTTTTTTTCATAAAAAGAACAGCATTTAATTCGAAGCTGTATATTTGAAATGTATCATTTGTTATTCTGTCAATTCTGGCATTAAAAATATTGCTAATTCCCAGAAATTTAGCTACTTCAATTGAGGAAGGCTGTTTATACAATTCTTCTTTGAGGGCAGTTTGTAATATTTTGCCATTGCTCATTACACTAATTATTTCAGCTAAAGTGTAAGCTTCATCTAAATCGTGTGTTACCATTACAATAGTTAATTTATACTTTTTGTGTAAACTTTTTAGAAGATATTGTAATTCGGCTTTTAGTGTTTTATTCAAGCCGTTTAGTGGTTCATCCATAAAAAGTATTTTTGCCCCTGCAGCAATAGCTCTAACCAGGGCTACACGCTGTTTTTCCCCACCACTTAAATGTTTAGGCTTCCTGTTTAATAAATGACGTATTTCTGTAAGGTCAATTAATTCATTGGTAAGCTGGCCTAATTCTTTACTCATATTCCTTTTTACTCTTGTCCCGTACCTGATGTTTTCATCTACAGTGAGGTGCGGAAAAATAGCTAAATCCTGTGGCACATAAGACATTTCTCTTTTTTCAATAGGAATAAATCTACTATCCGTGCCATTAATAAAAATTGTTTCCGCAGGTATTCTTCGTAAACCAATAATACTTTCTAATAAAAGTGTTTTTCCACTTCCGGTGTGCCCAACAATTATATGAAAAGAACCTTCCTTAATTGTTAAATTTATATTCTTTAATGAGAAATTATTTACTTTAAATGAAAAGTTTTGTACTTTAAGCATAGGGAGTGTTCTTTGCAATTAATCTGGTAATAATAAGGACAGAAATACCAATTAATAATAAAATGAAAATTAGTACTATACTACTTTTTATATCAGCATTGGCTAATTTCATAAAAATAGAAATTGGAATAGTTTCAGTTTTCATAGCCATAGTACCGGCAATAGTTACTGTGGCTCCAAATTCGCCAAAAGCTTTGGCCCATGTTAAAAAAAATGCCGCTAAAATCCCTTGCTTACTTAAAGGTAAAGTAACAGTAAAAAAAGCTTTCTTGTGAGTTGCTCCCAAAATACGGGCTACTTGTTCGTATCGTTTGGGTAGTTCATCCATAGCTGCTTTTACCAAACGAGTGGCAATTCCCAATGTTGTAATAAACTGTGCTAACACTATTCCCCAAAATGTATAAACAAATTGTATGGTATTCTTTTGAATAAAATTTCCTAACGGATTACTGAAAAAAATTAACAGTAATGCTCCTAAAGCTGCCGGTGATATAATTAACGGAAGTTCCAGTATAATATCAATAATGTTTCTTCCTGCAAATTTGTATCGCGAAAGAGCATAAGCAGCCGGTATAGCAATAAAAATTGATAATACAGAAGCAATGGTTGCTGCTCCCAGGCTTATGGAAATAGAGAAAAGAGTGCGTTTTGAAGTAATGGTGTCAATAAACACATGGCCGTCAAAAAAATAAAATGCCGATGCAATTAAAATTACATAGAGCAGTAAAATAAAAATGGCCGAACTAATAAATATTTTGTTTAGGTTCATTGCATAGAAACAATTAACTTGGTCTTGTAAAAAGTATTAATATTAGTACAAAGAAAATATATTTTTTTACTTTTTACATATTCATATTGTTATGTAAGAATTTATCTTTTCAGTTTTCCTCCTTCTCATCTGTTCACTAATAATCAGTATATTTACTTTTTTTATTTGAAATTTGAACACTGTTTGCAAAATAAGCCAAAATATAATATTACTGATTGGTTGCCAACAACCCAAAAGGAAGTTAAACTGCATAATTGGGATAATCTGGATGTGATTCTGTTTTCAGGCGATGCATATGTTGACCATCCTTCTTTCGGGCCTGCATTTATTGGAAGAATTATTCAGAATCTTGGTTTGAGAATTGCCATTGTGCCACAACCAAATTGGCAGGATGACTTGCGTGATTTTAAAAAATTGGGGAAGCCAAATTTATTTTTTGCAGTCACTTCCGGTTGTATGGATTCTATGGTTAATCACTATACAGCAGCTAAACGACTTCGTTCTAACGATGCTTATACGCCCGGGGGCAAAGCAGGTTTCAGGCCTGATTATGCTACAGTTGTGTACTCAAATATTCTTAAAAAACTCTTTCCTGAAATACCGGTTGTTATTGGTGGTATTGAAGCATCTTTAAGACGGGTTACGCATTACGATTATTGGTCGAATAAGCTAAAACCTTCTGTTTTAATCGACAGTAAAGCCGATTTATTAGTTTATGGAATGGGAGAAAAGCCAATTGCTGATATTGTTCGTTTGATGAAAAAAGGAGTTCCTTTAAATTCAATTAAAAATGTACCACAAACTGCTGTTATAGTTAGTGATAAAAATAAAATTCAGAAGCAAAAAAAGTGGGAGCAAATTGAAATTAATTTCCATGAGGCTTGTTTAACTGATAAAAGAAAATTTGCTGAAAATTTCAGGCATATTGAAGAAGAATCTAATAAAGTAAATGCAAGACAAATTATTCAAAAAGTACATAATAAACATTTAGTGATTAATCCACCTTATCCGGTTATGGATGAGAAAGAAATTGATGCAACCTATGCTTTGCCTTTTACACGACTGCCACATCCTAAATACAATAAAAAAGGAGCAATACCAGCTTTTGAAATGATTAAATTTTCTGTGAATTCACACAGGGGATGTTTTGGAGGGTGTAGTTTTTGTACAATATCGGCACATCAGGGAAAATTTATAGCAAGCAGGTCTGAAGAATCTATACTGAAAGAAGTTATGCAAATAGAAAAAATGCCCGATTTTAAAGGATACATTTCTGATATTGGAGGGCCGTCTGCCAATATGTATAAAATGAAAGGTGTAGATTTGGCCGTTTGTGATGTTTGCGTCAGGCCTTCGTGTATTTATCCTAAAATTTGTAAAAACCTGAACACTAATCATGAACAGTTAACCGATTTATATAGGAAAGTCAGGAATAGCAAAGGTATTAAGAAAGCTTTTATAGGAAGCGGCATACGTTATGATATGGTATTTGATGAAAAAAACGAAATACATAATTTGCAATATGCAGAAGAATTAATTAGATATCATGTGTCTGGCAGGTTGAAAGTTGCTCCTGAACATTGTTCAGATGAAGTTTTGCATATAATGAGAAAACCTTCGTTTAAACTGTTTTATCGTTTCAAGGCTTTGTTCGATAGAATAAATACAAAGCATAATTTAAACCAGCAATTAATTCCGTATTTTATTTCAAGTCATCCGGGAAGCAAGGTGAAAAATATGGCTGATTTGGCGATTGAATCGAAAAAACTTGGTTTTCACCTGGAACAGGTTCAGGATTTTACTCCTACACCAATGACTGTTGCGACTGTAATTTATTATTCGGGTTATCATCCATATACTTTAAAAAAAGTTTATACTCCTGTGTCGGAAAAGGACAAAACAAGTCAACGTAATTTCTTTTTTTGGTATAAAAAAGAAATCAGAAATGAAATTGTAAATACGCTAAAAAGAAATGGCTTGGTTGATTATATTAAAAAACTACAATAATAATTATAAACTACATACATTTAAACCTTTTAGCGTTCGTAGTAATTAGTTAAATTTATTATCAATTAACAATGTTTATTGTATGAATAACTCCCCCTGAATGATTATATTTTGCACCGGTAACAGAACTCAGGCAATTTATCTTATTTTGCAATCTCAGCAAGCCCAAAAAAGCAAAAATTAAAGCTTCTTTAAATTCAATTATTTTTTTTTCGGGTAAAACTATTATACTATCAGTTTTTTCTTTTATACATTGAATTAAAAAATCGTTATAAGCTCCGCCGCCTGTTATTAAAACCTTTTTACTCTTTGAGTTCATTACATTTTTTGTTATCATCAAACTAATATGCTCATAAATAGTTCTCATTTTATCTTCAATGCTTAAATTTGCAGAATTAACCAACGGAAGAAATTCTTTTTTTAACCATTCAATACCAAGTGATTTAGGTGGTTCTTTTTTGTAATAATTAATATTGTTTAATTGTAATAACAATGAATTATTAATGCTTCCTTTTGCAGCAATTTTACCTTTATCGTCAAATTCAAAGCCTTTCATTTCAGATAAATAATTAATTATAATATTAACCGGGCAAATGTCAAAAGCAATTCTATTATCATTTTTCTGAAAAGATATATTAGCAAAGCCTCCTAAATTTATACAATAATCATACTCTGAGAACAAGAACATATCTCCAATTGGTACTAATGGCGCTCCATTGCCGCCTAAAACAACATCCTGATTGCGAAAATCACTTATGGTTAAATGTTTTGTTTCTGCTGCAATACAAGCTCCATCACCTAACTGAAACGAAACTTTTTTTTCAGGTTGATGAAAAACAGTATGTCCGTGCGAAGCAATAAAATCAATTTTTAGTTTAACTGATTTTAAAAAAATATTTATTTGTTTACCTGTGAAAGCCCCATACTCTTTATGAAGCTTTAAAAGTTCAAAGCTTGTTAATTTGTAAGCTTCTTTCAGTTTTTTTCTCCAATGCAAGTCATACTTAAAAGTTTCTGCTTTTATTATTTCAAATTGCCATTCCGAGTTTTCAAAATAGAAATTACACAAAGCAATATCTAAACCATCAACCGATGTTCCCGACATTATGCCCACGCCTGTATATTTCTTCATTTAAGAATTAATTTTAATTAATACGTAAAACTAAAATATTAAATTTAAAAATTTATATTTGTAGAACTACTGATATGTTAATTATTTTACAATAACTAAAAAATATTTACTATGGATTTTTCATTTACTGAGGAGCATCAAATGATAAAAGATGCTGCTCGCGATTTCGCTAAACAAGAGCTCTTACCGGGTGTCATTGAGCGAGATGAAAAGAGTATTTTTCCTGCTGAACAAGTTAAAAAACTTGGTGAACTGGGCTTTCTGGGAATGATGGTTGACCCAAAATATGGCGGAGGCGGAATGGATACAATATCTTATGTTTTGGCTATGGAAGAAATTGCCAAAATAGACGGTGCAGCAAGCGTTATTATGTCTGTTAATAATTCACTTGTTTGTTGGGGGCTGGAAATGTACGGCACCGAAGAACAAAAGCAAAAATACCTTACTCCACTGGCAAAAGGTGAAGTTATAGGAGCTTTTGCACTTTCTGAACCGGAAGCCGGTTCTGATGCTACCTCGCAACATACTACGGCTATTGATAAAGGGGATTATTATTTATTGAACGGTACAAAAAACTGGATAACCAATGGAGGAAATGCAACCTATTATCTGGTTATGGCTCAGAGTGATAAAGAAAAAGGACATCATGGAATAAATGCTTTTATTGTTGAAAAAGGATGGGAAGGCTTTGATATTGGGCCAAGGGAGCATAAAATGGGAATGCGTGCTTCTGATACACATTCATTAATGTTTACCGATGTAAAAGTTCCTAAAGAAAATAGAATAGGTGAGGATGGATTTGGTTTTAAATTTGCCATGAGAGTATTATCAGGAGGAAGAATAGGTATTGCTGCCCAGGCAGTTGGTATTGGACAGGGAGCACTTGATTTGGCAATTCAATATTCAAAAGAAAGAAAAGCATTTGGTAAATTAATTTCACAGCATCAGGCTATTGCTTTTAAATTAGCAACAATGGCTACCGAAATGGAAAATGCCAGGTTATTAATTCATAAAGCTGCCTGGTTGAAAGATGTAGGTAAAAGTATTGACTTAGCTAGTGCTATGGCTAAATATTATGCAGCTGAAGCTGCAATGCGTGTAACTACTGAAGCAGTTCAAATTCATGGTGGATATGGCTATGTAAAAGAATACCACGTGGAAAGAATGATGCGCGAAGCCAAGCTTATTCAAATTTATGAGGGAACTTCTGAAATTCAACAAATAGTCATCTCAAGAGCATTGTTACGTGACTAAAAATCATACTGGATGTTTCGACCTCTATTTTATCTGAGGTCGAAATATCTTAACTTTCCATTTTTTACTTTCTAATTTTCAGCTTATTCATACCTGTAGTAATATTGCTTTTCAACAACTGATTCATTCCCAACATAATCTTTAACAACGAATTTCAAGTTAATTATACTATCATATTTAATATATTCGTCAAAAGTGTACCAAAAATGATTCTTTTTTTTGTCATATTCAAAAAGAACCCAATTATCATTAATTGTCCCTGTATAACTTTTAATACCCGTTAAAAGGTCAATGGCAGTAAATTCAATTTTATCATTTAATGTAAACCACTCTTTTTCTTTTGTTATATTTTTTATGGTTGGGGCAACAGTATCAATAACAAGTGTATAAAGTCCAAATGCTTTAGTCTTGCAGGTTAGGTATCCATCTTTATGAGTTGTATTTAAGGTTGTGAATTTATTTTTATTACCACTTAGTTTAGCAATTACTGTTTTATTCAGTAAACTATCAGGTACAAATTGGCTGTTAATTTTTATACTATATTTTTTATTTGTCGGAACATATTTTGAATTAATACTGAATATTTTATAATTACTAATTTCACTTGAATCAAATTCACTAAATTGAAAAAATAGTGTATCATAAAATGTGTATGCCGGGAATTTCAATTTTATGTCATGGTTTTCAAATATATTTATAGTATCATAAGGCATTACAATTATAGAAGAATCTTGTAAACGTAAATCACGATTTTTGTTACCATTAATTTTTGCATAAACAGGGAAACTTAATTTTGATTGGTTCCCATATTCATCAGTTAATTTAAATTGAATTTTGTGTTTTTGGTTGTCGTTGAATTTTGTAATTCCTCTGTTTTTAATAACATCGTAAATACCCAGATTATTGTTTGGTTCCACGTAGCATTTGTGCATTTTTACGTTTTCTTTTATAAATTCTTCATAATCAAGATGACTGTTAATGTAACTAGTTTTTGAAAATGAAAACCTATCAATAGTATGCGAATAAATTACAGAATCATCTACGCCAAGTTTAAGTTTATAAATGCCGCATTTATTATGTGTATAATTATGAAAATCGTGTGCACGTATTCCAAAACCAATTAATCCGGAAACAAAAATTGAATCTTCAGTTGCAATATAATAATTTCCTTTTGTTCCTTTTACCGGTAAAATTAACTTTTGATATTTATTATTTATATAGCTGTTAAAGTTAAGCGGATAAATAGTTACACTATAAATTTTAGGACTAATATTGTCAGTTATTAAAAATCCTAATAATAAAGGGTTAATCGGTTCCTGTGTTTTAGTATCTCTTATTTCAAAATGTAAATGCGGGCCAAGCGAACCACCACTATTGCCTGAAAGTGCAATTACTTCGCCCTTTTTAACTTTTATTTCGTCCTGTTTTAAAATAATATCGGCAGTAAAGGTTTCATTTTTATACTGATATTTTTTTAAAAACTCGGCTATATGTATTGAAAACTCTTTTAAATGGCCATAAACTGAAGTATAACCATTTGGGTGGTTAATGTACAGTGCATTCCCATAGCCATTTATTGATATTTTAATTCTGGAAATATAGCCATCGCCAACAGCATGAATTTTTTTCCCTTCTGTTCCTTTTGTTTTAATGTCAATACCTGCATGAAAATGTCCTGCCCTTAATTCTCCAAAACTTGCTGAGAGTAGAATAGGAAAATCAATTGGTGACCTAAAATCTTCTTTTTTACTATTGTCCTGTGCAGCTAAAAAATTATTAAAAAAAAATAGTGTTAAAATTAAGAATATATAATACTTCATATATAATTTTTATAATTGTGAAAAAACTTTGCTAATTAACTAAAAATCATTCTTTTTTTTAGTTATAAAAAGGATATTTTATTAATTTCATAAAATTAAAATCTATTATTTGTAATATCCGTTAAGGAGTCGTAAATTTGTAATTATAAATGTAAAGTCAATGGCGAATGATTATATAGAAATAATTACCAATTTAAAGCATAATATTGATGAGTTAATAGATAAGTTTAACAATCAAAAAAAATATATAAATAAATTAGAAGAAAATAATAAAGATTTAACAGCAAAATTGAATTCTAAAGATTTAGATTATAAAAATCTGGAAAACAGGTTTAATACATTACAGCTGGCAAAGTCTATGATATCAACAAGTGATGATTCTCATGATGCCAGGATAAAAATAAATAGAATAGTGCGGGAAATTGATAACTGTATTGCTCTTTTAAACAGATAAAGAATAGAGATGGATAATAAACTTACCATAAAAGTTAATATTGTTGATAGGATTTATCCACTTAAAATTGATAGAGAGGAAGAGGAAAAGATAAGAAAAGCTGCTAAGAAAATAAATGATACAGTACTTCAGTATAAAAAAATATATTCTGATAAAGATGATCAGGATTTTTTAGCAATGGCTGCTTTACAATTTGTTACTAAAGTAGTTGAACAACAAGATAGTAAAGAATTAGATTCATTAATAGAAAGTTTAAAAGATTTAAATCTTGACTTGGAAGAGGTGTTGGAAAAAGAGTAAACGTTCTTTAAAATAAAAAATATTTATCATTGCCCGCATTGATACTTTATTTGTTTGAAAACTCAACATTACTAAAATTGGAGTAATGCTTGTTTTATATATGACAGGCCTCAATTGCGCTAGTCGCAATCTTTTTCGAAAGACAGTGGAAGTCAGAAATAAGATAGCAACTCCACCTCTGTCATAAAGGGGTTTTTTAAAAAATAAAGTCCTTGATGCGGGTTTTTTAATATAATTAATAAGATTATGGAAAATAATTTAATAACAATTACAGCATTATTAATTTCTTTTATTTTAGGAGGTGGTGTTTCATACCTCTTATGGATGCAATTTTTAAGAAAAAGAAGCAGATTTATAATTAAAGAAGCTAAAGTAGAAGCTGAAGTAATTAAAAAGGAAAGAATAATACAGGCAAAAGAAAAATTTTTACAATTAAAGTCTGATCACGAGAAATTTATTAACGAAAGAAATAGTAGAATTTCTGTTGCAGAAAACAGGGTAAAACAAAAGGAAGCAAGTATTTCACAAAGAATTGAAGAATTTCAAAGAAAAAAGAAAGAGGTTGATGCTATTCGTGAAAATTTAAATATGCAGTTAAACCTCGTTGAAAAGAAAAATGAAGAGTTAGATAAAATGCATTCAAAACAGGTAGCCCAACTTGAAACTATTTCAGGCTTATCTGTTACTGATGCAAAAGCACAATTAATCGAATCGCTTAAAGCTGAAACAAGAACAGAAGCAATGTCTTACATAAATGAAATAATGGAAGAAGCCAAAATGACTGCCAATAAAGAAGCGAAGCGTGTTATCATTCAAACCATTCAACGAGTAGCAACTGAATCTTCTATTGAAAACTCAGTAACTGTATTTCATATTGAAAACGATGATATAAAAGGAAGAATAATTGGTAGAGAAGGTAGAAATATTAGAGCTCTTGAAGCTGCTACAGGAATTGAAATTGTGGTTGACGATACACCTGAAGCCATTGTACTTTCCGGTTTCGACCCCGTACGTAGAGAAATTGCCAGGTTAGCTTTGCATCAGCTTGTAACAGATGGACGTATTCACCCTGCAAGAATTGAAGAAGTAGTTGAAAAAACAAAAAAACAAATTGAAGAAGAAATAATTGAAGTTGGTAAACGGACAGCTATTGACTTGGGAATTCATGGATTACATCCTGAATTAATCAGAATTATAGGTAAAATGAAATATCGTTCTTCTTATGGACAGAATTTATTACAGCATTCACGCGAAGTTGCTAATTTATGTGCCATTATGGCTTCTGAACTTGGTTTAAATCCCAGATTAGCAAAAAGAGCCGGTTTATTGCACGATATTGGAAAGGTACCCGATGACGAGCCGGAATTGCCACATGCTATTTTAGGAATGAAAATAGCCGAGAGATACAAAGAAAAACCTGAAGTATGTAATGCAATTGGTGCTCACCATGATGAAATTGAAATGAATACACTAATTTCACCTATTGTACAAGTGTGTGATGCAATTTCCGGAGCACGGCCGGGCGCAAGAAGAGAAATTGTTGAATCTTATATAAAAAGGCTTAAAGACCTTGAAGCAATGGCTTTATCTTATCCGGGTGTTATGAAAACTTATGCTATTCAGGCAGGACGTGAATTAAGAGTTATTGTGGGTAGCGAAAAAGTATCTGATGCTGATGCACAAAGTATGTCGATGGATATAGCCAAAAAAATTCAGGATGAAATGACATATCCGGGACAAGTTAAAATTACGGTTATTCGCGAAACAAGAGCCGTAAATTATGCTAAATAAAATTTGAATTATTTTGGTTTGAAGTAAAATTTTCGGTGTGCAAAGAAAAATTAGCAAGTCAGTTGTATTGGTAACCGGTGGTGCTGGATTTATTGGTTCTAATTTGGTTGAAATTCTTTTAGAGCAGAATAATAAGGTAGTTTGCCTTGATAATTTTTCAACTGGAAAAAAAGAGAATATTAGCTCTTTTTTTAAAAATTCTAATTTTAAAATAATAGAAGGAGATATACGTAATATAGAGGATTGTCAGGAAGCAGTAAAAGAAGTAGATTATGTTTTACACCAAGCTGCTTTAGGTTCAGTTCCACGTTCAATAAATGATCCTGTAACAACTAATGATGTTAATATTACGGGTTTTTTGAATATGCTCATTGCTTCGAAAGATGCTAAAGTAAAACGATTTGTCTATGCTGCAAGCTCTTCTACTTATGGAGATCAACAGGATTTGCCCAAAAAAGAAGCCATTATAGGAAAACCTTTATCTCCGTACGCAGTTACTAAGTATGTTAACGAATTATATGCCGGTGTATTTTCTGATTTATATGAAATAGAAACCATTGGATTAAGATATTTTAATGTTTTTGGTAAAAAACAAGACCCTGAAGGGCCGTATGCTGCTGTAATTCCTAAATTTATAAAAGCACTTATTCAACATAAATCACCCGAAATTTATGGTGACGGAAGTCAGTCACGCGATTTTACATATGTTAAAAATGTAGTTCAAGTCAACCAATTAGCTGCTTTAACTCAAAATAAAAATGCCATAAACAGAGTTTATAATGTTGCCCATGGCGAGAATACTAATTTGAACAGGTTGTTTGAGTATCTTAAAGAATTATTAAGTAAATATGATAAAGAAATTGAAAATATCCCTGTAGTTTACAGCCATATAAGAAAAGGAGACATTAAGCATTCTCTGGCTTCAATTGATAATGCAATGAATTTACTTTTTTATAAACCTGAATACAATGTAAGTAGTGGTTTGCAGGAATCAATAAAATGGTATTGGGAAAATTTAAAATAGAATAGTAATTGTTATGGAACAAATTCAAATGGTTGACTTAAAAAGTCAATACTATAAAATAAAAGATGAAATTAATACTGCTATTAATTCTGTTATAGAAAGTAATCAGTTTATAAAAGGCCCGATAGTCAAAGAATTTGAAAAAAATCTTGCTAAGTATTTAAATATTAAGCATGTGGTTTCATGTGGAAACGGAACAGATGCCCTGCAAATAGCCATGATGGCTTTAGGCTTAAAACCGGGCGATGAGGTAATAACTGCTGATTTTACTTTTATTGCTACAGTTGAAGTAATTGCTCTTTTAGGATTAACTCCTGTTTTAGTAGATGTAGAGAGAGATACATTTAATATGAATATTGAAGCCCTTCGCAAAGCAATTACTCCAAAAACCAAAGCAATTGTACCTGTACATCTGTTCGGACAATGTACTAATATGGAAGAGATATTAGAAATTGCCAAGGCGAATGATTTATATGTTATTGAAGATACAGCACAGGCAATTGGTGCAGATTATACTTTTAAAAATGGAATATCTAAAAAAGCCGGAACAATGGGAACAATTGGTTGTACTTCATTTTTCCCTTCAAAAAATTTAGGAGCTTATGGTGATGGGGGGGCTTTATTTACCAAAGATGATGAAATTGCTGAAAAACTTCGTTCAATTGTAAATCATGGAATGAAAGTTCGTTATTATCATGATTATATTGGTGTAAATTCAAGGTTAGATAGTATTCAGGCGGCTATTTTAAATGTAAAACTTAAGTATTTAGACCAATATAAAGCTAACAGGCAAGCTGCTGCTAAGTATTATAATGATTCATTTTCAAAATTAAATAACATTGAAATTCCTGTTGTTTCCTCATTTACAAATCATGTATTTCATCAATATACATTGAAATTAAAAGATATAAATAGAGAAAAAATACAAGACTATTTGAAAAGAAAAGGAATTCCATCAATGGTTTATTATCCGGTTCCGCTGCATAAACAAAAAGCCTTTCATAATTATTCTTTCAAAGATGATAATTATCCTGTTACTAATGAACTTTCAGATATAGTTTTGTCGCTGCCAATTCATACTGAAATGAGTGAAGAACAGTTGGAATATATTGTGAAGTGTGTAAAGGAATTTATTTCGTAAAAGTAAAAAAGTAAAAAAGTGAAAAAAGATATTTAATGAAGTTTAATAATCTTAATTATGATGCATCAAGATTTGAAAGTTTGGCAAAAAGCGATTGAATTAGCAAAAAAAGTTTATTTGTTACTGGATCAAGTTCCGAATAATGAAAAATATGGACTCATAAATCAAATACAAAGGTCAGTTGTTTCAGTACCGTCCAATATTGCAGAAGGAGCTGCTCGACAGTATAATAAAGAGTATATACATTTTTTATCTATTGCGAGAGGTTCTCTTTCAGAATTAGATACACAAATAGTTTTGCTTATTGAACTTTATAAAATAGATGCTACTAAAACCATTGAACTTATTAATGAAGTAAATAGATTATTAAACGGATTAATGAAATGTTTAAAAACAAATAATAAGGAATATAAA
>JAADFW010000280.1:0-4383 GCA_013152655.1 Chlorobiota bacterium | reverse complement strand
GAAGAAAATACAGGGTATCAAAGTGAGTCATCTTTATTACCATCTCACTCTTCACTTCTCACTAATAAAAAGTATTATTCACACGAAACTGCTGTAATTGACGAAAATTGTGAAATAGGTAAAGGCACCAAAATATGGCATTTTTCACATGTTATGAGTAACAGTAAAATAGGTGAAAATTGTAATATTGGACAAAATGTGGTAGTTTCTCCTGAAGTTATTTTGGGCAAAAATGTTAAAGTTCAGAATAATGTATCAATTTATACTGGTGTATTATGCGAAGATGATGTTTTTTTAGGGCCGTCAATGGTTTTTACAAATGTTACTAATCCCAGAAGTGCTGTGAACAGGCGAGGAAATTACGAAAGAACAGTAGTTGGGAAAGGTGCTTCTATTGGTGCTAATGCAACCATTGTTTGTGGTAATAATATCGGAAAATATGCTTTTATTGGTGCCGGGGCGGTTATAACAAAAGAAGTAAAACCTTATGCACTAATGGTTTTGGAAATCCTGCCCGGCAAATTGGTTGGATGAGCGAATATGGCCACCGTCTTGAATTTAATGAACAAGGCATAGCTATTTGTCCTGAAAGTGGAGAGAAATATAAATTGAAAAATGCTTTGGTGGTAAGAGAAATGTGATTGGTGGTTGGTGATCGGTGATTGGTGGTTAATAAATGGTGATTGATGTTACATTTAAAATAATTAAGATATTATATTGATGAAAACATATAGAGATTTGGAAGTATGGCAAAAAAGTATAGATTTTGTTGAATATATATATAGATTTACAAATTCATTTCCTGATAAAGAAAAGTATGGATTAATTAGCCAATTAAATAGATATGTCATTTCTATTCCATCAAATATTGCAGAGGGCTCTGCACGCAATTCTGATAAAGAATTTATTCGATTTTTGTATATTTCTTTAGGATCTCTTTCTGAAGTTGAAACTCAATTGATAATTGCTAAAAGACTTGATTATATTGATTATTTTGAATTTGATAAAATTGATGAAATTAAAAAACTACTTTATGGATTAATTCGATATTAAAAAAAATAAATAAAAATACATACAATAAAGAATAATTTATGAATAAATTAAAAGACAGATCACCAATTACCGATCACCAATTACCAAATACTGAAAATAACTTTGCACTAATCGGTGCAGCTGGTTATATAGCAGTTCGTCATATGAAAGCAATAAATGAAACAGGTAACACTTTAGTTGCAGCACTTGATAAAAATGACAGTGTTGGCATAATTGACAGCTATTTTCCAAATGCAGATTTTTTTACTGAATTTGAACGATTTGACAGGCATATAGACAAACTGAGCCGGACAGATAAAAAAATTGATTACGTAAGTATTTGTACTCCTAATTATTTACACGATTCACATATCAGATTTGCTTTAAAGAGAGAAGCAGATGCTATTTGCGAAAAGCCATTAGTATTAAATCCCTGGAATGTTGATGCACTTGAAGAAGTTGAAAATGAAACTGGCCACAGGTTATTTAATATTTTACAATTACGTTTGCATCCAAGTATTATTGCTTTAAAGGAGAAAATAAAGAGAGGGGAAAAGAATAAAATATATGATATTGATTTAACTTATATTACTTCTCGTGGACATTGGTATTTTGCAAGTTGGAAAGCACAAATTGAAAAGTCGGGTGGTATTGCTACCAATATCGGAATACATTTTTTCGATATGCTAATATGGATTTTTGGCCAGGTAAAGAAAAATATTGTACATGTTAGCGAACCAAAAAGAGCTGCAGGTTTTTTACAACTTGAAAATGCAAATATCAGATGGTATTTAAGTGTTGATGCAGAAGCATTGCCTGATGAAATAAAATCAAAAGGGCAAAGAACATTTCGGTCTATTACAATAGAAGGAAAAGAAATTGAGTTTAGTGATGGATTTACTGATTTGCATACCAGAAGTTATGAACAAATAATTGCCAATAAAGGATTTGGATTGGCTGAAGCCAGGCCAAGCATTGAAATTGCTTATGCAATAAGAAATTCAAACCCTGTTGGCTTGGTTGGCGATTATCATCCATTTGCCTTAAAAAAAATAGAATACCATCCTTTTCTAAAAAATAATTCATTATAAAGTTTATTATTCTGTTGCTAAAATAAAAACTGCTATAGAAAAACAGATAATTAATATAATATAGACATGTATAACAAAATAATTTCAAGAAAGTCGAAAATATCCTTAGTAGGATTAGGTTATGTTGGTTTACCCATTGCATTAGAATTTGCAAAAAAAGCATCTGTTATTGGTTTTGATATAAAGCCGGACAGGATTGAATTAATGAAAAAAGGAATAGATCCTTCGGAAGAACTGGATTCTTCAGATTTTAAGAATTGTGATATTGTTTTTACTTCTAATCCGAATGATTTAAAAAATGCTGATTTTCATATTGTTGCTGTACCAACGCCAATTGATGAATATAACTTTCCTGATTTAACACCTTTAATAAAAGCTACTGAAACAGTTGGAAAGATACTTAAAAAGGGTGATTACGTTGTTTATGAATCAACGGTTTATCCGGGAGCAACTGAAGAAGATTGTATTCCTGTTTTGGAAAGAGAATCCGGATTAAAATGTGGAACCGACTTTAAAGTTGGATATTCACCTGAAAGAATAAATCCGGGAGATAAAGAACATACCCTTACAAAAATAAAAAAAGTTGTATCAGGTTGCGACGAAGAGTCTTGCGAAACTATTGCTAAAGTCTATGAAATGGTTATTACTGCAGGGGTACACAGGGCAGGATCAATAAAAGTAGCTGAAGCAGCTAAAATTATAGAAAATACACAGCGAGATGTGAATATTGCATTAATGAATGAATTGTCCATTATTTTTAATCGTATGGGGATAAATACCTTTGAAGTATTGGAAGCAGCCGGAACAAAATGGAATTTTCTTAAATTTTTTCCCGGTTTAGTTGGTGGCCATTGCATTGGCGTTGACCCGTACTATTTAGTTCACAAGGCTAAGGAACTGGGCTATCATCCGCAAATAATTAACTCAGGAAGATTTGTAAACGATTCGATGGGTGGTTATGTTGCCAAACAAACAGTAAAGAAAATTATTGCACAAAACAAACCATTACTAAATGCAAAAGTATTGATAATGGGAGTTACATTTAAAGAAAATGTAAGTGATATTAGAAATTCAAAAGTGGTTGATGTTTATAATGAATTAAAATCATATATGGTTGATGTGGAGGTAGTTGATCCATTTGCTAATTCAGAAGAAGTTAAAAAAGAATATGGTTTTAGCCTGACAAAAGAAATTGGAAATAATTATGAAGCTGTTATTGTTGCGGTTAACCATAAGCAATATTTGAAATTCGACGAAGTATATTTTAAGTCAATAACAAATGAAAACCCTGTCTTAGTTGATATAAAGGGAATTTATAAAGGAAAAATTAAAAATATGGTTTATTGGAGTTTGTAATGTTTAAATATTAATTTGTTTGTTTTATTTTTTTACTACACTTTAACATAGTTTAAAGTTTATTAATTACAAATCGCATAATAGCGAAAATAACTCATTACTCTTTTCACTAAACGCAAAGTTTACAGTTTATAGATAACTTAATCACCAAATAATGGGAGTGACGAGGCGAAGCTGTGTGAATCCGGTTCCTTTTGAAAGAAAGAATTTGTTATAATAAACTAAAAATTAGTATTTGAGCGATCACAATTTGCTATTCACTATTCACAAATAACAACTAACTAAATTAAAATTATGAAAAATGTATTAATTACCGGAGGAGCCGGTTTTATTGGCTCTCATGTTATCCGAAGGTTTGTAAATAATTACTCCGACTATAAAATATATAATTTAGATAAGCTGACTTATGCAGGCAACCTTGAAAACCTGGTTGATATTGAAAAAGCATCAAATTATGAATTTATCAAAGGAGATATTGTTGATGCTGATTTTATTAATAAACTTTTTGAAAGTAAAAAATTTGATGCAGTTATTCATCTTGCAGCAGAGTCGCATGTTGACCGTTCAATAACTAATCCAATGGAATTTATAAATACCAATATAATTGGAACAGTTAATTTATTAAATGCTGCTAAAAATTGTTGGAAAGATGATTACACAAATAAGCTTTTTTATCATATTTCAACCGATGAAGTTTATGGCTCATTAGGTTCCGAAGGTTTTTTCCTTGAAACAACCGCATATGATCCTAAAAGTCCTTATTCTGCTTCAAAAGCAAGTTCTGACCATTTGGTGAGGGCATATCATAATACATATAAAATGCCAATAGTAATTACAAATTGTTCCAACAATTATGGACCTAATCAGTTTCCTGAAAAGCTTATTCCCCTTTCCATAAATAATA
>JAADFW010000279.1 GCA_013152655.1 Chlorobiota bacterium | reverse complement strand
ATTTTGAGGCGATATGATATTATATGATATTTACGAAGTGGAGCTGGAGGGAGTCGAACCCTCGTCCAAACAAGCAACCCATAAGCTTTCTACATGCTTAGCTTTTTATTGATTTTCGAATATTGTCCGGAAAAAAGCACCCAAACAATACCTTAGTTTCTTAATTTTACTTTGTTATCGAAACGCTAACAAAGCTATCTCAATTTTTTCGGCACCTCGTATGCAATGAACAATCGAGAAACATTCACTGCGAGATGTCTTGTCCCGCCATCTTATGCCGGGATTAAGCAATAATCTACTATAATTCGATTATGCAGCAAGAGCAAAATTAGATTCGCCTTTTATAAAAGTTGCAAATAGGATTAACGAGCTTATTCACAATGCTCGACATGCTTACTTACCGGTTCAACTCGCTGTCAAAACCAGGTCAGCCCCAAAAATGGAAGCACAAAGTTATAAAACATCTTCATCCTATTCAAAAATCTGGAAAAAAACAACTAATTTTAGCGTTCTAAAAAATATTTAAAGTTTAAGTGATGGAAAATAAAATCAAACTTGGAATTATTAAAGAAACAAAAACACCACCCGACAGAAGAGTTACTATACCACCAATGCAAGGAATAAAATTGCTAGAAAGATTTCCAAATGCAGAATTATATATTCAACCCAGCAATATCAGGTGCTATACCGACCAGGAATATATTGATGCGGGATTAACACTAAAAGAAGATTTAAGCGATTGTGATGTGTTAGTTGGAGTAAAGGAAGTTAAACCTGAATATTTAATTCCAAACAAGAAATATTTCTTTTTCTCACATACAACTAAAAAGCAACCCTATAATCGTGGACTTTTAAAGGCTGTTATGGACAAAGGAATTACACTTATTGACCACGAAAGCCTTACTGATACCAATCATATTCGCCTTGTTGCATTTGGGAGGTGGGCAGGCTTGGTGGGTGCATATAACGGACTAATGGCTTATGGAAAAAGAAAAAATATTTATGATTTGAAACCGGCTTATGAATGCCACGATATGCAAGAACTATTTTCAGTAATTGAAAAAGTAAAGCTCCCTCCGATAAAAATACTTATTTCCGGTGGAGGAAGAGTAGCTCATGGTGCAATGGAAACCATTTCTCAATTGGGTATTAAAAAAGTAAATCCGCATGATTTTTTAAATAAAGATTATAACGAAGCTGTATATTGCCAAATTGACCCCTGGCATTATACTAAACGCAAAGATGGTTCTGCTTTCGATTTGGAACATTTTTTTAATAATCCACATGAATATGAATCTACGTTTAAGCCTTTTACAAAAGTAACAGACATGTTTATAGCATGTCATTTTTGGGACCCTAAATCTCCAGTGTTTATAACTAAAGACGACATGCGTGAAGATGATTTCAGAATTAAAGTAATTGCAGATGTTAGCTGTGATGTGGACGGCCCTATTGCCTCAACCATACGTGCATCAACTATTGCCAATCCTATTTATGGCTATAACCCCATTACTGAAAAAGAAGATGAACCTTATGCAAAAGGGAATATTACAGTAATGGCAGTTGATAATTTACCCGGCGAATTACCAAGAGATTCTTCAGTTGATTTTGGCAATGGATTGATTGACAAAGTTTTCCCTTCCATTTTTGGCGAAGATACCGACGAAATTATCCATCGTGCCAGCATTACCATTAACGGAAAACTAAACAGCCATTTTGCCTATTTACAAGATTGGGTTGATGGAAAAGAATAGTTTGTTATAGTTAATTTATTACTTGCATTTTACCTGAATACGAGTTGTTGATGGTGCACTTTTAATCAAATGCTCTTTAATCCGGCAATAGTTTTTGTAGGATCATCAGACTTAAAAATATAACTACCGGCAACTAAAATGTCGGCACCGGCCTGTTTTAAGCTTAATGCGTTGGTATTATCAACACCTCCGTCCACCTCAATTAAAGCACTCGACCCGTTTTGCAAAATCATTTCCTTTAGTTTATAAATTTTAAGAACTGTTTCGGGAATAAACTTTTGCCCTCCAAAACCCGGGTTTACCGACATAAGCAAAACCAAATCTAAATCGCCAATTATATTTTCTAACAATGATACCGGCGTATGCGGATTAAGTGAAACACCGGCTTTCATTCCTTGATTCTTAATAGTTTGAACAGTACGGTGTAAATGTCTGCAAGCCTCGTAATGAACCGTTAAATAATGTGCGCCTGCAGATTTAAAGTTATCAATATATTTATCAGGTTCAACAATCATTAAATGTACATCCAGGGGCTTTTTTGCATATTTATTTATAGCTGAAATAACCGGAAAACCAAAAGAAATATTGGGAACAAAAACACCATCCATTACATCAAGATGAAACAAATCTGCTTCACTATTATTTAT
This sequence comes from Chlorobiota bacterium, assembly GCA_013152655.1. Taxonomy (GTDB): domain Bacteria; phylum Bacteroidota; class Bacteroidia; order Bacteroidales; family B39-G9; genus JAADFW01. The sequence goes on along the minus strand of JAADFW010000279.1, from coordinate 59,021 downwards.
CATTTCAATATCTGTTTTTAAATCGGCAAAATTGGCTGAAAGCATGGAAGGTGAAATCTGTATCATTTTATTATATTTTAGTACAAAAATAAGAAAGTCTTCTTAGTAAATAAGAAGACTTTAAATAAATCGTAAATATCCATTTATCCAAGGAATGAAATTAACACACCGGCAGCCACTGCTGAGCCAATTACGCCTGAAATATTGCTGGCCATAGCGTATTGTAAAATATGATTATTGGAATCGTGTTTTAATGCAATTTCATTTGCTACACGCGAAGCCATAGGAACTGCACTAAGTCCGGTTGCACCAATTAAAGGGTTAATTTTTTTCTTAGCAAAAAGATTATAAAATTTTACTGCCAAAATACCACCTGCAATTGAAATAGAAAAAGCTATAAAACCTCCTATGACTATCATTATTGTTTTATACTGTAGAAAAACATCAGAAGTCATTGTTGCACCAACGGTTAATCCTAAAAATATAGTTGATGTATTTAATATTGAACCTGAAGCTGCAGAATGCAAACGCTCAGTTATCCAACCTATTTCTTTTATCAAATTACCAAACATAAGCATTCCAATTAAAGGCACAGATGACGGAACCAGAATGGCTGTAATAGTACCAACAGCTATCGGAAAAATTATTTTAACCACCTTCATGTTTTTAATTGGGTTCTTATTTGGATACAATTTATCCATTTCCTTCATATTAATTTTTAACTCTTTTTTGTTGGCAACTAAATTAACGACCATTGGAATTATTACAGGAACTAATGCCATATATGAGTATGCGGCAATGGCTACAGGCCCTAATAAATGGGGAGCTAACAAAATAGTTGTATAAATTGCCGTTGGGCCGTCAGCACCACCTATAATTCCAAGCGAAGCTGCTTCTTTAGGTGAAAACCCTACTGCTATTGCTCCAAAAAGTACTGTAAATATTCCTATTTGAGCAGCAGCACCAAAAAATGCCAATCTCAGATTGCGCAACATTGGGCCAAAATCAATGAGTGCTCCTACTCCCATAAAAATAATTGGAGGTAAAAATCCTGTTTTTAACAAAGAGTAATATAAAAAATTCATTATACCATATTCTTTAGCTATTTCAATAATGGTCATATGCATTATATTATTCTCAATTGTTGATTGCACAATTCCCATATGGCCTCCCGGAAAATTAGCAAGGAGCATTCCAAAACCTATAGGAACCAACAGTAAAGGCTCATATCTCTTTTTAATTCCAAGATAAAGCAGTACAAAAGAAATAAACAGCATAAGAAAAGTACCGGGAACTCTTGCCAATTCCCCAAAAGCTGTCATCTCGAATAATTTATTTAAAATATCCATAAAAATGGCTTTAATTATTATTGAACTCTAAATATTATATCATCCTCATCTACATCACTATCATTTTTAACGAGTATTTCCACAATTTTACCATCATATGGAGAAGTTATGGCATTATATACTTTCATAGATTCAATATATCCAATGTTTTCACCTTTTTTAATCATATCACCCTCTTTCACAGCAATTTCAGCACTATCTTTTGTAAAGAAAAACTTTCCTTCTATCGGTGCAATAATATTGTTTACATTGCCTGAAGGTTTTGCAGCAGGTGCGTCGGCTTTAGGTGGTGCGTCCTGTGCGTTTTCATTTATATCATACGAAACAGAAACTGTAAATACTTCACCATTTACATCAATATTCATTGTTTTTGGTTTATAATTAGCTGAAGTTTCAGGTACAACAGATGGTGACATAGCTTTTTCTTTTTCCGCTTTGCGTTTGGATAAATCAGCTTCAAAATCCTTTTTAGCTTTACCTGATTTATAAGCTTCATATTGCGATTTATGCATTGCAAATTCAAGTAATTCTTCATCATCTTGTCCAAAATCCCATTTTTTTTCTTTCATCTCCTTCTTAAAGCTTTCCAGAGCATCCGGGTAAAGGTCTTGCGGAACTCCGTTAAAAAACTCTCTTCCCTGTTCATTTGCTAACTGAATAATCTCATCATCAATTTTTCCGGGTAATTTACCTGATTTACCTAAAATCATATCCCATGTACTATCATCAATCATTGTCCATCGTTCTTTCCCTTTTTCCATTTGCATCACATTCATTAAAGCAACATTTTTTACGTATTGGCTAAATGGCGTAACTAAGGGTGGATAACCTAACTTTGGCCAAATATATGCTACCTCATCAAATAATTTAATTAACAAATTGTCTTGACTAATCACCGGTTTATTATTTTTCACAAACCATTTATTTAAGCTTTTTAAATTATTTTCCAAATCGGCCATTAAGCTACCCATCATACCACCGGGTAATCCCGGCCCTATAAGTAATGAATTCATAAACCTGTTTTTAGGATTAATATAATAACCTAAAAAGTCATCAATCATTTCTTGTATAATGCTCCTTACTTTCATATATGCATTCATGTTAATTTCAGGCACATCATAACCTGCATCTCTTAACATTTCGTGAATTGTAAGCAAGTCGGCATGGCCAGTCCCCCATGACAGTGGCTCCATAGCTACATCAATAATGTCGGCACCTGCTTTTACTACTTCAAGTGTTGATGCTACAGAAAACCCGGGGCCTGAATGGCCATGATACTGAACAATTATATCAGGATGCTTGTCTTTTATATTTTTCACAATTTTTCCAAGAAAAACCGGGCGTCCTATTCCTGCCATATCTTTAATACAAATCTCGTCGGCACCTTTTTTAATGAGTTGTTCAGCCAAATCAGAGTAATATTCAACAGTATGTACTTTAGAATATGTTACACTCATAGCAGTTTGAGATATCATACCGCCTTCTTTAGCAAATTTTATTGAATTTTCCAGATTTCTCGGGTCGTTTAATCCACAAAAAGACCTCGCTATATCTGTTCCTTGTATTTTTTTTACTTTAAACATTAACTTGCGAACATCAGCAGGGACAGGATTCATTCGAATACCATTTAATGCTCTCTCTAACATTTGAGTTTGAATACCTGCATCGTTAAAAGGTTGTGTCCATTTACGATTAGCAACATTCGGATTTTCTCCAAATAATAAATTTATTTGTTCAAATCCACCTCCGTTTGTTTCAATTCTTGAAAAACAACCCATCTCAATAATGTAAGGAGCAACTTTTACCAACTGGTCAACACGGGGAACATATTTCCCTGACGATTGCCACATATCCCTAAAAAGCAAACAAAATTTAATTTCTTTAGCCATAACAATTTATATTTATTATTATTTATCATTATTTTTCTTTATTTCTGTTATTCTGCCTTTTCCTTTTGTAACTATTTCAACAGCAGCAACAATTGCAGATAATGTTTTTTTATTGATTAATACATTTGATGCAATTGGCTTGATAGTAGGATTTAGCTCCCCGGGAAAAAATTTATTAATTATGAAAATGATAAATTTACCCATTAGAACCACTGATGCAAGTATAGTAAAAACAGTAAACATTCCTACAAACAACAGTGTTATTGCCGTACTATATGCTTCGCTCATATTAATATTCTTTAATGTTATTATCTCATTCTCAAAACATGAAATTTAATTCAAATTTTGCTATTAATAAAATAATTAAGAAAAAAAGTTGTATCAACAACATATTTTTAAGTGACTAATATCATTATTAAATATTTTAATATACAACCAATATGCATCATTTTTCATCATATTAAAAAATATATACATAAGATTCATTAATTTTGTATTATGCAAAAAACACAATACATAACAAGCGTTGTCATTTTATTAATATTTTGGCTTATCTCTTGTCATAAAATTGAAACCTATCCTGACACACCTCAAATTGAGTATAAGGAATTTTCTAAAAATGATTCGTCAATTGTTTTCTCCTTTATTGATGGTGATGGTGATTTAGGATTTGACCAGGGTGATTCTCTAATTGGCGATTCAGTTTTAAAACATAATCTTTTTATTACATTGTATAATAAAGTTGACACTAATTTTCAGAAAGTACTTTTTGATATTCCATTGTTTTATATTATTCCAAATGTGGTTCCTCAAGGACAAAACAAAACTTTAAAGGGAGAAATTAAATTTACTTTTAACTCTATAAAACCCTTTGAATATGATACTTTTAAATTTGAGTTCTATATTGTTGACAATGCTCTGCACAAAAGTAATAAAGAAATTACCCCCCCTTTAACTTTTAATTAAAATTGATTTACCTATTTACAAAAGAAAGAAAACAATAATATGTTGATAAAGAAAGAGATGAAAATGGTGGATGTTATTCACCTTAACTATTTATTACTTCCGGTAATTAACAGGTTTGGAATTACTTTGGGCTTTGGCGATGTTTCGGTTGAAGAGTTATGCCTGAAAAAGAACATCAACCTTGCTTTTTTTTTAAATATAATAAATGCTTATCATGACGAAAGTTTTTTTCCAAAAACCGATTTGCAAAAATTCTCGGTTAAATTAATAGTAGATTATTTACAGAAGGCTCATAAAAATTATTTACATGATAGTGTTCCGCAAATTGAAAAGTTAATTCAGAACCTTGTTGTTGAAAACTCATATAAAAAACAAAACCTCGAAATTTTACAATCATTTTTTAATGAATATAAAAACGAAATAACCGAACATATAAACCGTGAAGAATCAAAAGTTTACCCTTATGCTGTTCAAGTTGAAAATGCTTATGAAACAAATAACTACAACAATGCTTTAATAAAAAAGATGGAAAATTATTCAATGCAATATTATTTAAATGAACACGATAATATTGAGGAAAAACTTTTCGACCTTAAAAATATTATCATTAAATACCTGCCTCCTCCTAAGAATACTAAAATTAGCAATAGTATTTTAATTCAACTATTTAATCTGGAGAAAGACCTTAATGACCATTCACGGATAGAAGAAAAAGTAATGATTCCAAAAGTGGTAAAAATGGAAAAATCAATTTTAAATTATTTAGCCAAAAACAAATAAACTTTTGACACATAAAATAAAAATTATATTAGCTGACAGGTCACCTATAATACTAAAGGGATTAAAGAATTTATTAAACGATTTTTCGTTGATTGACATAATTAAGGAAGCAGACAATTGGGAGTTTGCAGTTCGTTCAGTAAATAAAAACACTCCTGATTATCTTATTTTCAATTCTAATTTATTAAATAATTCCAACTCAAAAAAGCTATCGTCACATTTCAATAATAAAGTTAAACTGATTTCAATATATAACGTGCCAATACCTGAAAATATTAAAGCACAATGTTTTTATTCTATCAATATAAATTCTAACGAAGAAGAACTTATTAAAAATTTTAAACATGCTTTAGAAATACCTAAAATTATTATTAAAAAGGAATCATCTGAACTTAGCAATCGTGAAAAAGCTGTTGTAAGGTGTATTGCTTTAGGAATGACAAATAAAGAAATTGCCGATACGCTTTTTATTAGTACGCATACTGTTATTGCTCACCGAAAAAATATAACAAAAAAGCTGGCCATAAAAACTGTTTCCGGCTTAACGGTTTACGCATTGTTAAATGAATTGGTTAACACTACTGAAATTGAGCAATATTAAGCAATCTGGTTAGTTTTTTAGTATAATAGCGAAAATAAGTAGATTCAATTGCATTTATTACTTTTTAATAGAATTATTTTGGAAAATATGATACCTATTAATAATGATAAAACTCACAATATTTATTTGTTTTTGTTACCAATAATCAGGTTTTTCAGTTGTCCCTCCTCGTAGAGTACAATCAATACAGTCAGTATTTATTGCACCAAAAACAAGCGTTCCGTCCGGATTTAATGAATATGCAAAGTATATTGGCCAATCGAGTGGCGATGTCCATGCTAAAGGTTCAGTAAGAACATAGGTGTCGCACCCGGGAATATCAAAAGATAAACCTTGAATGTTTTCTACAATAATTCTCTTTTCAGTTATTGTTGCCACATTAAAATTCCCGAGCACTATTTCCTCTTCATTACTTATGCTGTGCATATTGCCTTCTACTATTGATGGTTGAGAATCAAACAATCCACCTGACTCAAAACTGTTAGCTTTTATATTTTTCCAAAAAATATAGGCCTTTTCGCTTATGGCATATTGCTTTACCAGAATACTGTACTTATACAATAACCGTTGTGTTTTGTTATTTACAAAATGCAACGGAAACTTTTTATACAAATTTTGCTCTAATAACGATGTGTTTAAAATAAACAATTGATTTACCAATGTAGTTCTATAACAGTAATATAACGAATAATCGCTGGGTACTTCGTGCAATATACCATCGTACCACATAATAACAGGCCACACAGAATGGTATTCCCAAGTTTCAATTAACTGCCAAAAATAGTATTTACCGTAATCATCAGACGAAACTAAATCAAGATAAAATCTTACTCCGTCATTTGTAATATCCGGATCAGTAGTTACCTCTTTCTCAATTTCATAATAAACAGAATCAACCGGCGGGCACGGCAAAAATTCTTCGTAATCAGACTCATATTCATCACCTTCAGGCGTAATAAAAAACAGTTTTAGTTTTGAGCCTACACTCAAATATTTCTTATCAATTACACCTACATAATTTCCCGGTTTATCGTCTGACTCATTAAAACTAAATTCAACACCATTACTCTCAATTACTTTAACAAAACAGTTTTTTAATGCAATTAGCGCAGGTGATTCAGGCGATGCTGCTTTTGATAAAACAATAAGTTGTGTATCTGTTTGATTGGTTATTAATGCGTCAACAACTATACGCGAAACAATTAGCTCCTGTTTGTCAAGAAAATATTTTTCAACGCATGAACTCATTAAAATAACCGTAACAACCAATACAACAAAAAATATGTTCCCTCGCATATTATTAATCTATAAACGACTAATCTTCTGATTTTTTTTATTGAATAAGTATATTAACATAAAAACTATCAGGCTAAGTAAAATTGTTATAATAGAATTTTCAGGGCCAAATTCGCCACCGGTAATAATTGCAGGGCCGCTTAATTTAGCTTCAATAAAAGTATTTAGTTCATCGGCTCCCGAAACGATTATGCCGTAAAAAACAAAAGCAAAGTTCCAGCCTATATGCAAAAATACCGGATACCATATATTTTTAGTAACAGAAAATAAAATACCTGTTAATAAGCCCAGATGCAAAGTAATTGCTATGCCACTAAACAAACTAAACCCCGAATTTGCAAAATGGATAAACCCAAACACTAATGAAGAAACAATAAGGGCATAAATTGTATTTGACACATTTTCGATTATACGAAATATAATTCCTCTGAAAATAAACTCTTCCAAAATTCCCATTACGGTAAAAAGCATAAATGGTTCAAGTAAGTTTGAAAATGGATTAACCTGAACAAATGAATAGTTGCCCGACAAGTACAATATAAATACAACCAGCGAAATCAATCCAAAGCCAAATAAAAAACTTAACAATATTGATTTGTGTACTTTGGAAATTATTAATTCGCTTATTCTTCGTTTTTCAAAAAAACTATAAAATAAATAATAGGATAAAATCAAAATTAATATTGTGAGGCCAGCCACAATACTTTTAATAATAGTTTCGTTATCGACAAATAACGAAATAATAGGCTTAAAAACTAAAATTTTAAATATTGCCGGTACAATTATGCATGTAAGTATTCCTCCCGTTATTAAACCTGATGTTCTTAATATTAACTTCTTTTTTTCTGACTTATCGTTTTTCATCTTTTATTGATTATTATTATTGTGTTTGTAAATAGAATAACTTAACTGTTTATTAAAATTCTTATCTCAGGAAATTCTTTTTCCAAAGCACTTAACTTAACATCCTTTCCTTTTAAGTATTTGTCAAAAAATGAAAGAATTAATGCCCGTTGCAATTCTATTATTTTAGGATTTCCTCGTAAAAAATATTCTAAATCGGTAAAGCTGCTGTGTGTAAATCCTTTAACAACCACCTGATAGCAATCTGTTTCTGAATTATCAATAAAAGTTGATGCCCTTAAATACCGGCCTTCCTGTTGACTGCTTGAAACGAACATAAATGGTACTTGCAGGTTATTGTTTACTAAATCGCCAAACTGAAAACCATCAAGGTTAATGGCAGCTTTAGTTGCATTACAACTAAATGCCAGTTGGCCGGCAGTGGCTCCGCCAACTGAATGCCCGAAAGCGCCAACCAAATTAAAATCGAATGCTCCTTTTAAGTGATTATCTTTTTTGTTCAGTTCAATAAGTTTGGCATAAACGGCTTTAGTATCCGATTGCCATAATCGTGTACTTTCGTTATGCAAAGGGCTAAGTTCTATTAGCTTTTGGTATGCTTTACGATTTTCTTTTACATCGTCGGAATTAAGTATAACTCTTTGTAATTCACTAATTTCAATACCGTTCAACTCATTACTCCTGCTTTTATAAAACTCATTTTCAGGATTATTGGCTATAACTTTCCCCTGGTTGGCAAGTAACAAAGCCGATTCGTTTTCATGCCCTATGCTAACAACTATATAACCATGACTTGCCAGTTCTTCAAAAACAGTTTGATAAACCGAGGTAAAACCTCCGTATCCATGATTATAGAGTAATACCGGAAACTTTTTGTCAGGAAAAACAGTTGCATTCAAAAACGAATTACTCTTTATTAACGAAAAGTAACTGACCATAAAAAGCGGAAATCCGAGAAAATCAGATGAAGCCTCTACCATTTCTTCACTTTGATATACTGCCTTTGTTTTCAATTCCGGTATCGCAGGATACCAAACCTGAAAAGATAATAACCGATTATTGCCGGACAAAGTTCTATCATAAAAATAGCTTGTTTGCCCAACCTTATATTTTCCTGTTGGCTTAGGCAATACAGGAAGTTTTCGTTTTATCAATTCTTCTTCACCAAAATAAATCTCAGAAATCTTATATTTATTTTCCTTTTGTACAAATACAGCTTTAAATTTATTTGTATCAGCAGGTTGCCCAGCTCTTTTCATAATATTTATACCAAATTCAAAGTGCTTATTTTTAAATTCAGAAATAGAATCGGTAATATATTTTACATTCTCAATGTTTTGTTTTGAAAACATAAACTTATAAATTGAGATAATTGGCTTAATTCCTTTAACAGGCATTAGCTCTTTTGTATAAAGAACAGCACTATCTAAATAAATAGACTTAATCTGTTCTGTATTTTTCAAATTTTCTGCCTTTTCAAGCATATTTATCAAATACTGTTTTGACTTATTTTTATATTGGTTGTGACACGATATAAAAAGCATACTGCTTACTAAAAAGCCAGTTAGAATTATTTGTTTCATAATGAATAGTTATGTATAGTTTTATTTATAGATAATTTCCAGGTATTAAGTTCATTTTCCATACAAACCAGAGAAAATCCACTTTTCTCCAGAACCCTGTTCGATGCTTTATTTGTTAAATTGCACCTTGCTTTTATAAATTTAATATCTTCATTTACACAAAAGTTAATAATACCTTTGAGTGCTTCGGCCATAAAACCCTTGTTTTGATAAACAGAATTAACACCATACCCAATTTCCACGTTCTTTTCACTATCAGGTTTTCCGTAAAAACAAAAACTCCCCGTTACATTTCTGATTCTCCTCTGTACCATTAGCCACATTGTATAATAATACCAATCTATTTTTGCTGATATTAAATGAGGCAGTAAATCTGTTTTAATTGCACGAATTGTATTCGCATTAAAGCAAAAGCCATTTAGGTTAAGTTTCATTGACTGAGCATATTTCATTGGCGATTCAATCAACAACCTTAAATCGGCCAAAGGCAATGGATAAACTTGCAACCTTGCTGTGTTGATTATTATTTGAGTACAGTTTTTCATTTACTATATCGTTGTTTTTTTACTTAATTTATATTTACACTTTACCAAATATTTTAACCCGGTTACTCCTTCTTCTTTTTTAATAAAACTGTTTTTTGCAAAAAATAATTAAGGATTTTTAATTAATAAAGTCAATAAACTCATCATCATTATAACAGTAATTAAGCAATATGAAATTATACTGATTACCTTTTCAGGATACTTAAACCAATAAAAAACAATTAATGAAAACAATAAAGTTTGTGGCAACAATTCGAAATAGCCAATTATCTGCTTTTTAACAGGAATTGTTGTGTAAATTAATCCTTCAACAGAGCCAGGTGCAGCTGAAGCAGTTGACAATACGGATAAACCAACTAAAAGCCCCCATAATTTTAACCAGCCATTTTTTGTATTCATCAGAATTTCACGAAAATGCCAAAGCACAAATGAAATAATTAAGCCTCTAATTATTTGGAAGGCAGGCCCTAACCCAACCTGCCATGAATGCATAGGCCGCATAAAACAAGAATATGGCAGTGTTTCAAATAAATTTTTATAATTTAAAAATATTGAACTCAAAAGCCCTACTAAAAAATAACTAAAAATATGTGCTGAAGATATTCTCCAGAAAAATGTAATTTTTTCTTTCATATTTTTTCAATTTTCCAGGTTATTACCAAATAAATTATATGATTCTATTGTGTAACTAATTTTTACTCCATTTTTTAGTAAAAGAATTGAAATTTTATCATCCTTTTTTTGTAAGAAATCTAAAGTTCCTTGTCTGAATTTATCAATTTGCTTTTCCGTCAATTGGGTTAAATCAAATCCATTTATTGAAATAATTTTATCCCCTATCTCAAAACCAAGTGAATCAGCTCTTGACCCTGCAAAAACACTTTGGATATTAAATCCACCATTTTCATATCCATAGGTAAATCCAAATGTTTTTTTATTGTGCGGCATCCGTCCTTCTCCTTTAATTGGCTTAAGGTATATTGTGTTCTCAATCCAATCTATTGTGGTAATAAAATGTTTCAGAAAATCAATACCAACCGATCCTTTTCCCATTGTTTGAGTATATTCCGGATTGTAAGCAACTGCCGGAACAAGATAAAATGTATGCTCTCCTATCTGCATAGAATCAATCATCACATAGTAATGGGTTTCTATATTATCTACATCAGCCCGGTTAACCGGAATATCTAACTTCACTGACCAGGCAATAGCTTCGCCTTCGGTAATTTTTTTATTAATTCCCGGTGAAAGTACATTTATAAAACCATTGTTGCCTGTGTCAAATTCTACATTAATAGTATCGTTGCCAATTAACATAAAAATATTTGGCGAAGCCTGTACCGGTTTAGGGATAAGCGGAAATTGAATTGCATTATTTACATAGCTGCACTTTGATAAATCATTTGTTATTGTTATTGTTGAATCAATAAAATTAAACTGCCAGATACAATGCTTCATTAAATTAGACCCCAATATACCATCCATAATATAATCTTTTAACGGATTTGTAGAATCTTTTTTCATAAGCATTGCCCCAACATCTGAAAACTTAATATTTCCGATTGAAAAAGTATCAATTTTTGGAAAAACAGGTATTAGAAAACCCGTTAAGAACGATTTGCCCAAGGTTGCGCTTTTATCTATTGTATCAAGCTTAACCTCATCTAACACATAATTGTATAACAAACACGGCGAATATGTATCAATTAAAAACCTGTATTTATGGTTATTGATTAATGATGATACATAAATTCTGTTCTCAACTAATTCAAACGGTATTTTTTCAAAAAAATCACCTGATTGAACCTTTCCTCCATCCAATCTTTCAATAAAATCGGGAAGCTGGGCATTAGTTTCATTAAAAATTAATAATCCTGTAATAATTAGAAGGCAAATTCTTTTTCCCATATTCATTTCTTGTCATTTCATTAAATATTCTATGGCTTTCTCTAATTGAGTATCTATTCCGTTTATTAAAGAATATTTGTTTAACTCAACATAAATATCAGGAATAACACCAACAGATTCCAAAACTTCATTTTTACATGTTCTTGTTTGTTGATTTGGATAAACAAAAAGGCCACCATTTGGCAATTCTACAATTTCCATAGTTAAAACTTTACCGGCAGTTCTTTGGCCAACAATTGTTGCCCGGCCAATAGCTTTCATTGCACCCGCAAACTCTTCGCTCGACGAGCTGCTTAATTCGTCAATCAGTATAACAAGCCTGCCTGTATAAGGCTCTTTAACAGGATTCAAGAATACTTCGTTAATATCATTTCTTCGCTGATATATCCAAAAGAGAGTGCGTTTACTTACAAATTGCTCAGCTATGGTTTTTCTGGTATTAAAATCACCGCCCGGATTTCCCCTAAGGTCAATAATTAAATTAGGAATCTTGTTATATTCTCGAATAGTATATATTACCGTATCGGTAAGAACGGGATGAAAAACGTCAAAATGAATATAAGCAATATTATCATTGATTATTCTGTGGTAAATTGATGCGTATATTGGGGGCAATGAAGGTATAAAAGCGACTTTTCTTATATTTCTTTCCAAAAGAGGAAGTGAAATATTATGCTCCAGTCCATTGGTATCAATATATCTTAAATTAACCGTATCATATGGGTTTCCGTATAATTCCCTGATAATATTCTCGGTACTGAGCATTCTTATGTGTATATCATTAAACGGAGGTAACGGGTTTTTTCTTTTATCTTCAATAAAAGATTCAATTGTTTTTCCGTTTACCTCAATTAATTGACATCCTTGCCTAATACCAGCTTCATAAGCCGATGAGTTCTTTTTTACTGATACAATTACAGCCTCGTTATTAATTAACCTAAGATTAACTCCTATTGTGCCATCAAGAAATAGTTGCGGAGAACCTATCTCATCTTCATAATTAGGTGGAAGTGCGAAAACATGGCTAACATTCAATTTAAAAAGCATCTGATTAATGTAATGGTATAATGTGTCAGTATTATTACACGCTTCTATAACAGGTTTATAATAATTGTATTCTGCCTGCCAGTTAAGCCCGTTAAAGCTTGAGTCGAAATATTCGACATTTATCGTATTCCAAACTTTGTTTAGAATTTCTATGTTGCTGTTTTCTTTGTTCTGTCCCCGGCAGGAAAAGAATAAAGATATTACTGCAAAAATTGCCAATGTGTGTTTTTTCATGATTCAGGTTATTAAATGTTTTATCATGCTTGTTTAATTTTAAACTAAAGCTTATAGAATATTTTATTCACCATTTTCCATCCATCAGAAAATTTATAGAGCGAGATATAATCTACATAAGTAAATTTTTCTCCAACATAAAATTCAATTTTGGCCATTGCAGCAGTGCCTGTTACATCAATTGATTTAAATTTTACCGAAACCTTATCTTTTCCTGTACGTGGCAATTCACCTTTTTTTTGTTTTTGTAGTACGTTGGTTTTCCAGTCCTTTATCGAGTATTTCCACATGGCATTCCCTTTATCAATGCCGAGCAGGTTAAAGTCAGGGTGAATGCCCGAATCAATTTTTCCGGCATCGCCTTCGTTTTGCAATCCCTCCACATATGCAGTTTGTATTACCCTTTTAATGGCTTCTTTTTCCTGCTCTGCATTTTGTGCAGTTACTTTCATTAACAGAAAGATAAAAACTATAAAAAATATTTGTTTCATTACTATATTTTAAAGGTTTAACAATTATCATATATATGTAAAGCATTAGGCAAAAAGTTACGGATACTTTTTAATCCGTTCACAGTTAAAGAAAGAAGAATAACTTCTTTAACCTCATCGCGTGTTGCCCCGGCTGCTTTTGCCATTGGCACATGACATTCAACGGCATTTTTATCGTCTGTTACAACTTTCATGGCTATGTAAGCCAATTGTTTTGTTTTAGCATCAAGTCCTTTTGAAGCGATTAATGCTTTAATAACTCCGTCATAAGCATCCTGAATTTCAGGAGCTTCTTGTTTAAATATTTCCAAAGGATTATTCATCATAATATTAATAGTTAGTTTATAAGTTAATAAGTTCTACAACCACGTTAATTAATGCTAATTCAGATTGTTGATCGCCAATGTTGGTTACAAAAACAACAGCATTGCCCGATTCAGGATTTATTGACATGGCACTTCTTATAGTTCCATCGCTACCGGTATGCCCATAAGTCTTTTTGTTGTTGACATAAATTATTTGCCAGCCCATTGCTATCTCATGGTTGCTTTCGTCACGAACAACCGGCTTAAACAACTCCTGAACCACACTATGGTTAATAATGCTTTTTTCACCTTTTAGTACACGAGTGTAAAACAATACGTACTTTGCAAAATCATTTATTGAAAGCGAAATGAAACCTGCCGGATTAAAAACCGGACTGGGTATTCTACTTTGTTTATCCATTGTAATTCCCACGCCAGTATCATTGCGGTTCATGTGGCGATAAGGCTGAATAGAGTCGTGTAAAAACGGGTAGCCAAACTCGGCTGAGTTGAGTTTTAATTGCTTAAATATTCTCTCATCCATCAATTCCTCGTAAGATTTACCTGTTAATTTTTCAAGCATAGCAGCAATAATTACATAACCTCCGTTGGAGTAATGGTGTTCTCCTGATGTAAATGCAGCGCTATGTGTCAGATTCCATTCTGCAAAAATTCTTCTTTGCCTGGTAATGCTACCTTGCATTTCAGGTATTATATTCAAGATGTTAAATACTTCGTCATCTGTCCAGAATTGTGGAAGGCCTGCTGTATGCGTTAGTACTTGTTTAATTGTAATATCCTGATAATCTTTGTGGATTATCATTTCTTTGAAAACACCTGAAATTTTAGTATTCCAGTTAATAATTCCTTCATCTACAAAAGTAGCAGTTAGCAAAGCAGTAAACGACTTGGTACAAGATGCAATTTGAAATTTGCTATCGCTGTTTAACAATACGCCATTTTTTGTTTTGTTCTTGCCAACAACTGCAATTTCGCTTATTTCTGATTTATGAATAGTTGCCACAGCCAGTCCGGGTAGTTGATAATGTTTTTGAATAGCAAGAGCAAAACTATCTAAAGGTTGGTTTTTGTTATATTTTACCTGAATAAAATCATTTAAGCCGCTGTTAACAGGTTGCGAATTAGTGCAAGCTACAAATAAATACAGCATTAAGCTTACAGTTATTTTTTTGAAAATCAACATGATTGTTGATGATTCCGGTATATTATATTGGCAATAAATAGATTCCATATAAAATGTATTTTATTCAAACTTTCTGTTTAATTCTTTTAAATAAATACTTTCGTAAGTTGTATTAAAACCAATGTTTAAATACTTTTTATAAAATTCAGTAAGCAATTCTGCTTTTTTAATATCATTATTTGTTTTATAATAATAAGCCAGCGTTAAGATTGCTTTGTGATAGTTAAAAACAAGCCCTGAGATTCGGGGAATATCATGTGTAATAATTCCTGAATAATATGTAAAATTGCTTTTTTGCAAAAGATTCTCAATCTTTTTATAATTATATTGATATTTGGTTTTTGCTGTTTTAAAAGGCAGTAATTCAGATACTAAGCCACAATCACTAAAAAATACACCGAGCCCTCCATAAAACGACGGGCCGGCCATGTTTGAGAAAAAAATTGGCCGATTCTGATAATTATCTTCCACAATTTGTAATAATATTGCCCTTTGCGGGCTCAGGTATGTTCTTTTTTTTGCTTTTTCTCCTTCAATCTTAGAATGATTTCTTTCAGATGATAAATCAGGTTCTACCACCCATTGCATTGTATGGTATTTATTCAAGCCGTATTTATTAATTAGTTTTTGCGAAACCGTTATATCCACAGTAGTTGTATCCCATTTAAACGGATGAATATCCATTATTTGCAATGTTGTTAAATCTATTGATATTTTTCTCACACCTTCTGTTAAGCCGTTTTTTAAAAAATTCACATACCATGGACGGTTGATGTTTCCAATAGGTATTAAAGTAATATCCTTTCTGAAATTTTCGAACAACTGAAGATACATACACACATCAAAATCGGCATTTCCTCCGGCAAAAAGAATCGCATTTGAATCGCAGGATGACAAAATATTACGCCCAAACTCCAACAGCCAATCAGGATAGGCTCCCTTTTCAAAAGCAAGATTATAGAAATATTTTAACTGCTCTAAATTGTAGTTATACATTGCCACAAAAGCGTTTCCGCTGCATTCGGCACCGTAAAAATACTTTGCATTTCCGTAATCAGGATTTAATTCAATTGCTTTATCAAGGTATTTAAAAATCTGCTCCGAGTATGAAAAATCGTATCCTTTTAACGGCCTGCTGTCGTAAGCTCTGTAATGATTAAAAAAACCGAGGTAATAGTATATTTCAGCATCGTCAGGAGACTGGATTAAAGCCCTTTCAAGCAAATTTACAGCTTCGTTGTAATGCTCCTGTTTAAACTCTTCAAGAGCTTTATCCTTGAAATCAATTTCTTGAGAAAACAATACTGAAACTGAAAAGTTTATAAGCAAAACCGTATTTATTACTTTGTTCATAAAAATTAACTATTAAAGTATGGCTTAAAAATTTATACTTCCATTTATTATCAGCTTTATTGCGGATATGTAATCAGTAGCATGGCTACCTGAAGCCCGTCATACAATACATGAGCTACAACCAAAGGCAGAAGGCGCCTGTATTTAAAAAAGAACAATCCACTAATTGTACTTTTTACAGCTATAGTGACTATACCGTACGACCCCTGACTCCAATGAGCAAGCCCAATAATTAAAGCACTAATAATTATTACTATTATTGACCATATTTTATGATTTGAGAATTTCCATAAACCGGTTAGAATAAATACCCTTATTAGTTCTTCATACAAGGCAATTCCTATCCATAGAACCGGGCCAAACCATAGTATTAGTAATAGCGGATTTTCTCTCATATCCAGCATCAAACCCAGCAATTCCATATTTGAATTAAATTTAAGGATACCTGAAAGTGTTAATCTTTCAATAAAGAACAGAATAAAATAGATAGTTGTTAAAGCCAGGCCCCATAATATATCAGTGCTCAACTTCCCTGTTCCGGAATTAAACTCTTTTATATTTTCATGAAGAAAATACTTTTTAATTAAATAAATCAATACGATACTTAACCCGCCAAAAATTAACGGATAAGCTATTAATTCTACTGAAGCAAAACCAGTAGATTGATGGCTTCGTATCCATATCATTAACCCAAAAGGTATGAATACAATTACCATAAGAGCAAAAAGCGATTTTATTTTTTTCATCATAATTTATTATAATTTAAAATTTACAAATCTTATTTCGACGATAAAATTAAATTCTTTTAAAAATCTTTAATACTATTTTCGATAAGTGAAGTAAACTACAATATAAAGTAGATTTTTTTTAAGTTATTTGCGGTTAACCAGCAAAAAACAATATTTAACCCGGTATGTATTACGTTCATCTTAAATGTTATTCAATAAAGTATTTTTAAGTAATTTTAGTTTTTATAATAACTGAATAGAAAATATATATTTAAATGCTAAAAAAAATAAAGGACATTAAAATATTCTCCTTTGGGTTTTTAAAAAAGAGGTTTGTACTGCATTTTCTGTTTTGGATTTTTTTTACATTGTTTTATAGTTTTGTTTACGGCCCAACCTACGAAAGTTTTACATTAAAACTATATCATACACTTTTCTTACTTCCGGTAGCAATAATAGCCAGCTATTTTACAATGATGGTATTAATAGACAAATTGCTTCTGGAAAATAAATACATTGTGTTTAGCCTTGCATTTGTACTATCTGCCTTATTTTTTACTTTTTTACAAGTATGTGTTTATTACTATTTTATATTTCCCAAATTATACCCATTGGCAAATTTAAACCAGCTTATTCATATAGACAGGTTTTTAATTGAGCTATTGCGCTTATATGCAATTGTAACTCTTACTACTGCATTAAAACTTTTAAGGCATTGGAACAGAATCAGATCGGTAAATCTTCAATTAAGTGAAAAGAACCTTATGGCTGAACTCAAAATAAAGGAAATAGAAAAACAAAAAATTGAAGCTGAATTAAATACTTTGAAATCACAGTTAAATCCTCATTTTCTGTTTAATGTACTTAACAGCATATATTCACATAGTTTATTAAAATCAGATATTGCCCCTTCAATAGTGCTTAAACTTTCTGATTTAATGAGTTACATTTTGTACGATTGCAAGGCAAAGCTGGTTTCACTGCAAAAGGAAGTAGAGTTTATTAAAAACTACATTGAATTGGAAAAAATAAGGCTGGAAGAAGATATTGAAGTAAAATTTAATATTAAAAATATTGACGGGGTATCCATCCCTCCTTTGCTATTTGTTCCTTTAATTGAAAATGCTTTTAAACACGGAATAGGAACAAATCCAAAGAATAAATGTATCTCATTGTCAATAAGCATTATAAATAGAAATTTTTATTTTAACTTAAAAAATTCTAAAGGAGCAATTGAGAATAGCATGAAAAAAAATTCTAAAGGAGGGATAGGTATTCATAATGTAAAAAAAAGGCTTTCTTTATTATATCCTGACAAACACAGCATAAATATTTTAAACTATGAAAATAGCTACAGTGTTAAAATAATAATTTATGAATTCACTCAAAAAAGAAATTAAAATATGGAAATTAAATGTTTAATAATTGATGATGAGCCGGCAGCCATTCGCGTTATAGAAGGCTTTTTAAAAAATCTTACTAATTTTAAACTAACAGGAAAATGCAAATCAGCATTTGAAGCTATTAAATTACTCAATAGCAATAAAATAGATTTACTGTTTTTAGATATAAATATGCCCGGATTAAGTGGCATTGATTTTTTAAAATCACTTAGAAACCCACCTCTTGTTATTATTACAACAGCTTACCGCGAATATGCAGTTGAAAGTTTTGAACTGGAAGTAATTGATTATTTGCATAAACCGTTTTCTTTCGACAGGTTTTTTAAAGCTGTTCAGCGTGTTGAAGAAAGATTACAAAAAAACAATATAGTACCTGACAATAAGCCGCCATTACAAAATACCAAAGGCCATATTTTTATTAAAGCAGATAAAAAACACTATAACATAAAATTAAACGAATTGCTTTTTATTGAATCAATGGGAGATTACTGCAAATTTATCACAAAAAATAAAACATATATTTCATATATAACTTTAAAAAAATTACTTGAGCAATTGCCCGGTAGTTTTGTAAGAGTTCATAAATCATTTATTATTCAGTTTGATAAAATTGAAATGATTGAAGGCAACAGAATTAAAATTGGAAATACAATTATACCAATAGGATACAGTTACAAAAAAGATATTATAAAGCAACTTGAAAAATAATTAATTATTTTATTTACCCTGAAATTGAGGTTTTCGTTTTTCAAGAAAAGCGGCAGTTCCTTCTTTAAAATCTTCTGAAATAAAACATTTTCCAAACTCTTTCACTTCCTGCTCAAATCCGTTTTCTCCCTCGGCAAAAAATGCATTCACACTTTTTAAAATCCCCGCAATAGCAACCGGCGACCTTGCCATAATCTTCTCCCCTATCTCAATGGTTTTCGACATTAACTCACTCAGCGGCACAACATAGTTTACCAAACCAAATTTCAATGCTTGTTCTGCATTTATCATATCACCGGTTATAAGCATTTCAATTGCTTTGGTTTTGCCTATTAATTGTACCAATCGTTGCGTGCCGGCATACCCGGGTGTTACACCGAGGCTTACCTCGGGCTGACTAAACTTTGCATTGTCAGCAGCAACACGTAAATGGCAAGCCATACTTAATTCACAACCTCCACCTAAAGCAAATCCATTTACTGCTGCTATTACAGGTTTTGGGCAATCTTCAATTAATTTAAATATTCGCTGGCCATTGGCACTTAACTGTTCAGCCTCTTTTTGTGAAAATGAAGCAAATTCTTTAATATCAGCACCCGCAACAAATGCTTTTTCTCCTGCTCCGGTAATTATCACTATTTTTATATCATTATTTAAATAAATTTGCTTAAAAACATCTTCCAATTCATTAAATGTTGCACGGTTTAATGCATTTAATTGTTTTGGCCTGTTAATCATAATAAACTGAATATGATTACTTAAGCTTACCTCTATATTTTTATATTCCATAATTAATTTAAATTTTAAAATTATAAATATTCTTTATGCTAAATTAAAAATAAAAACCAAATCTTTATTTAGTATTCTTGAATTAAGATTATTATTAATATTTTTATTTAGTGATATTCATATGACTTAAATACCAGTAATAATTTTATGAATCTAAAAATATACATATTATCACTATTTTTTTTTAAAGCGTACTTTGTCTTTTCTCAAGACACTGAAAATATTAAAAATGATAAATTTTTTGAAGCCAGGTATCAAAACGGATTTATTTATAAACATGCCAGTGCAATTAACCGTTTGGTAAAAGGAAATATTTCTGCTATCGACATAAATTTAGGATGGCAAACCAAAGGCAATAGCACATGGCAGCAATTATACCGTTACCCAAAAGCAGGAATTGGCTTATACTATTCAATGCTTAACTATCCCGAAATATTGGGAAATGCAATTGCCGGTTATGGTTTTATGAATATCCCGTTAATTAACATTAAAAACAATTACTTGTTAAGCTACCAAACGGCTTTTGGTGCAACCTGGGTTACAAAAATTTATGACGAAAATTTACCGGTATTAAACGATGCTTACAGTACACACCTGAATATATATTTCGACTTTTCGGTTGATATTTCTATTCGTATTTACAAACAGTTTTCTTTTGTAACTGCAATGGGTATAACACATTATTCAAATGGTGCTGTAAAAATGCCTAATTTAGGATTAAACACCATAACACGACAGTTTGGCATTAATTATTCTCCATCGTATAAAAACAAAAAAAGAATAAAAAAGGCTTTAGAAAAGCCTGAACAAAAAAACGAACTTTGGATTTTCTATTCCCCTGCTATAAAAAAATTACCTTCAAAAGGAAAAACAATGTTTTTTGCTTCTTCATTAGCTATTAATTACGCATTCAGCATTAATAATAAACGAAAATTAGGTGTTGGATTAGACCTTTTTTATGATGAATCACTAAAATCGGTTTATATTAATGAAGGTGTCAATTATAAAAACAGTTACAGATTCAGGCCTGGTTATCATTTATCGCAAGACTTACTGTTTGGCAAATTCTCTTTCTTGCTTGAAACCGGTTGGTATTTTACAACGCATTATAAAAACGATTACACATTTTATCACCGTTTGGGTTTAAAATACCGTTTTTCTAAGAATTTCTTTATTCTTTATGCCCTGAAAACACATTGGGCAACAGCAGATTACATGGAATTGGCTATTGGAACAAATATTAATTGGTAGTAAAAAAAAGATCAGCCGACTAAATTTACGTATGAAATTGGTGAGAGTATTTGATATTTAACAACTATTTATTAACCCTTAGTCGACTGATCAGAGTAGTATATTTCAAATAACATGCCAGTTTGTACTATCAAACGTTAAATTATTTTAATTCATATACTTAACAGACAGTAAAAAAATTAATAAGTTGCCTTTTGTTTATATAAAAAAAATTTTACTTTTAATATCTTTATGCTTACATATTTAGTTTATTCCTATTTATTAATTTTGCATGCCACTTAAACTTAAAACTACTTTTTTCATTCTCCTTTTAATAGTCAAATTTTCATTTGCTCATAATTCTGTACAACACAGTTTACATAAAAACGGTTTTTCAAATCAATTTGATTCTGTTAAAATAAATCTTGACTTACTTGAAAAATTAGTTATTAAAAAACTTAATATTGAGAGGCAAAATAATAACCTAGACCTATTTAGTATTAAAGAAATATTAGACTTACCGGCTGAAGACCAGGCTAAATATATGGCAAAAAACAACGAATTGTTAGATATTCAAATGGGAAGAAAAAAATACCCGTCAGACAGGATGACATTTTATGGAGGGTCAAAACAATCAAAAGAATTGATTCTGCAAATTGACTTTGATTATAACATAAAGCAATTCAGCTGGGAAAAAATTGCTGATAAAATTGTAAAAAGGTTGACTGTTCTGAGATATTATAAGCAACTTACATTAAACCCTAATTATTTTTTTATTGGTATTGGCATTTCGGCTAACAAACAGTTTTCTTCTTTATTTATTACTGTTATTTTAGGAAACTATAAATCGTTTAATTATGGAACTAAAAAACGTGAAGAATCACATATTCCGTATTATGCAAGTTTTTTCAGCAATAATATTCGTCATGCATACGGATATTTACCCTATGATGAAAAAGAGTGTTTACGGGTAAATAAAATAAAAAATATTGATGCTCTTTACTCCGGATTATACATTAAAAACAATGAAATATATTTATCGTTGCCTAACAATAAATTATTAAAAAAGGTATTGACAAACGGAAAAGACCGTTTGGCAGTAGATATAATTCCACAAAAGTTATATACATGCGAAAGTGAAAATTTAATAGACAATAACCAGCTTAACAAAGGAATTTTAATTAAAGGATTAAATAAAAATCAGATTAGCAGAAAAAACCAGGCAAATGATAAAAGTAAAAGTATTGAGGTTAAATTAGGAAGTTTAAAATACATACAAGACTTGTCGGGGTATAGGAAAATTGACAGTATTGCAGAATTAAACTTATATGTTATAAAAAACAAACACATTTGTAAAATCATAACCCCTTCATTTAATGAGTTTAATAAAATAAAGCAAAACAATTCCAGCGGATTATTGGCAGATACCAGCCTAACTGAAAGTATTGACTATATAGAAAATGAACTATTTAGAAAAACTTCATCATTAATATTCAACATTCCATTCAGAAAAAACAAATACGAGTATAAAAAATCTGATATCGAACCGATTATACAAGCTTTACACGAACCAAAATTTCAGATAAAAAATATTAAAATTACTGCCTTTTCATCTATTGAAGGTTCTGAAAAAAATAATATTTTTCTGCAAAATGCCAGAGCTCAAAGTATTGTTAAAGTTTTTCAAAAACTTTATTCCGACTCACTAAATTATACAATTAACACAAGCAATAGTTGGGAACAATTTAAGTTAGATGTTTTTAATACTGAATTTGATACAATTGCCGGAATGCAAAAATCTGAAGCACTAAATTATATTTCTAAAAACAAATTAATGAACAAGCTGGAACCTTTGCTGCAAAAAGAAAGGTATGCCCATGTTGAATTAGAAATACTTTACGATACAATAACCACATCTAAGGAAGAACTGATTGTAAATAAAATAAACAAATATATTAAACAAAATTATGTTGAAAAGGCTGAATTAATTCACAAATATTTTATTAAAGAAATAATTAATGGTAAATATAAAGGGATTAGAATACATGATATTAAAATTCCTGATAAGCCAAAATTTGCAAAAATAAGGATGAATCAGCTTTGGTTAGAAAAGTATATTGCAAAAGAATGGTTATATGAATCAGATTTTCATTTTATTGAACATTTACATGAGCAAAACAGCAACGATTTTTATATACTTTACAATTGGATTTATTCATCTGTTTTATTTATGCAAAAAATAAATTTAGTGCAAATAAAAAAAATATATGAAGAAATTGACACGCTTAATACATTTCACATTAGTACAAATTTAGTTTCTGCATTAAAATTCAGAATGTTACTTATTGAAAATAAATATACTATTGAATATGGCAGCCAAAAAGAAAAAATAAAAAAACTAAAAGAAATAGAAAGTTTCATTTCAAATGAAAACGAAGCAATAGAGATTGCAAAAATATTAGCTGCCTCAGCCGATTATGATTATGCTATAGAGTTGCTGGCAAAATATATAGGCTTGCCAAATACATCGGTTAATTTACTTTTTACTTTTATAACACTTTGCAGCCATGAGCGAAAAATGCTAAATACAAAACTGTTTGAAATAGCAGTTAAACAAATTTTAATTATAAACCCAACGTTTTTTTGCAATCTGCTGAAATCAAATAAAATAACGTTTCAGGTACTTGAAAACCCAATTATAAAAAAGCTATACTGTTCTAAATGTAAATAAACTGCTACGCTTTATTATTCTTTAAAATATGTATCAATCATTTGTAATAATTCAGTTCTGTTAATTGGCTTAGAAAAATATCCGTTACATCCGGCTTCAAAACATTTAATGCGGTCGTCTGCCATTGCATAAGCTGTTTGTGCAATAATAGGCAAATCGGGCTTTATTAATTTAATTTTACGTGTTGCTTCATAACCATCCATTTCCGGCAGCCTTATATCCATTAAAACCATGTCAAGATAATTGTTTGTTGCAATATCAACAGCTTCGTCACCGGCTTCAGCATGAATAATTTTGGCTTCAGTACGCTTTAGCAGTTCCTTAATAAAAATAAAATTTGGCATATTATCTTCAACTACTAATATACTTTTGCCTTGCCAGTTAAAATCTTTTGATTTTCTTTCTTCACTATTATTCTTTTCCATCTTATTTTCTCTTTTTTGAATTTCATAAGGTAATGTAAAATAAAAAACCGAACCTGATGACACATTTGATTCAACCCAAATTTTACCTCCCAATAGTTTTGTAATTCCTTTACATATTGATAATCCTAATCCTGTACCACCATAAATTTTATTTGTGGCTTGATCTGCCCTGTGAAAAACATTAAAAATATTCTTTATATTTTTTTTACTAATTCCAATTCCAGTATCTTTTACATAAAAAACCAGATTATGCTTATACTCTTCGTCCTGTATATAATATCCAAATTCAACATATCCATTCTCTGTAAATTTTATAGCATTATTAATTAAATTGGTCAATACCTGCCATAATCTTAATTCATCAGTTTGTATCACACATTCCTCATTGCTTAAAGTCTTGTTTTTTATAATTTTCAATTTCTCTTTATGCTTTGTTTCTTCTATAAAAACATTGTAAAGTTTATCGAACAAATCATTAATATTACATGCTTTTTTTACTATTTTTAACTGTCCAACTTCAATTTTTGATATGTCAAGTATATCATTAATAATTTGGAGTAATTGGTTAGAATTATATTTAATTATTTCAGTATATTTTTTCTGTTCATCTCCGCTAATTATTTCATTATTAATTAAATCAGAAAATCCAACAATGGCATTCATAGGTGTTCTGATTTCATGCGACATATTAGCCAGAAACGATGATTTTAGCTTATCCGATTCTTCGGCTTTTTCTTTTGCTTTAATTAATTCAAGCTCAATATTTTTACGCTGTGTTGTGTTTTCAACAATTACATAAACTAATTTAACATCATCATTTTCTATTAAAGGCACTAAATGTTCCCACAAATAATTTGTTTTGCCCCATTTTGAAGTATATAAATATTCCTTCTTAATTATTTTACGGCTTTTTATACAATTTAAAAAATCATTGGCAAAGCCATTCTCAACCAGAGGTGGAAATGTTAATATGTTTATGGTTTTTGTTGCTTCAATTGAGGGAGAACCCAGAACATCTAATAATGATTCATTCAAATTTATAATGGTTCCGTCTTTTGTAGCAGTAAATATTCCTAAAGGTGAATTTTCAAAAAGCAGCCTGAAATTCTCTTCGCTGTTTCTTAAATTTCTTAATGTTTCATTATATACCGAAATATCACGCATTATGGCCTGCAAGAGTCCATTTTTCAATTTTTTCGATTTCATCTCAATTTCTAATTTCGAACCATCTTTCTTTACAATTTTTCGTTGCATTGTAACCGACTGCCCTTCCAAAACTAAATCAAAACGTAATGGTTTTTCGTTTAGTTGGTTTTTATCAAATAAGTCAGCCATTTTCATCGTCAATAGTTCTTCTTTACTATAGCCGGTAATTTGTGCTGCACTTTCATTTACAATTTGAAACTTTCCACTGTAATCGCCTATAAAAATTCCATCAACTGCATGATCAATTAACAACCGGTATTTTTCTTCACTTAATTTTAATTTATTCTCCGCTTCTTTCTGCTCTGTAATATCGCGCGAAAAAGAAATAGCACCGGTAAATTTATTATTACTGTCATACAACGCAATTGACTTTCTCCAAACATATTGCTCTGAATTATCAGCTGCTATTTGTATTAATTCAGCCTCGGCAAACGCGTTATCTACAAGCTCTTTAAACTTTAATTTAAATATGCTTTTATTTTTTATAAAATCGGTGGCATGACGGCCAATAACTTCTTCCTTTTTTAACTTAACAGAATTAGCAAACTGATTATTACATAAAGTTATTATTCCTTTTATATTAATCATGAAAATTCCATCCGGTGCATTTTCAAAAAGAATTTTAAATTTGCTCTCAACTTCACTATATAATTCTTTACTGGTAATGTCAATAAGTAATCCTGACAATAAAACCGGAGCCCCAAATTTATTATACTCAAACTCTCCAATACATCTTAAAACCTTTTCTTTACCTTTTTGTGATATTATTTTAAATTCAAAATCAAAATTTTTGATATTTTTCCTATAACTTTCAAATGCTTCAAAAGTAGAATCTTTAAAATCAGGATGAATAAACTCTGCAATTTCTTCTAATCCAAATTTAGAAGGCTTGTCAACAATATCAAAAATATCATATATTTCATTCGAAACATTAAAGTCCTTTCCTTTCATATCAAGCATCCAGGAACCAATTTTTGCAATTTTTCGAGTTTTGTCAAAAATTTCCTGTTTTTTTTTCAAACGATGATTTTCCTCTTCCAGATAACTTATATGTTGTAATAATTTTTGATATTCTTCTTTATAGTTCATTCTCAAATAATAAATATAATTCTATACTTAATAATATTAAGCCTAAAATTTACAAAAAAAAACTGATTTTAAACCATCAACTTGACTAAAGTATTACTTTTGTACCCTATTTTTAAAATGAAATGAGCAAATCAACTTTACTAAAAAAGTTTCTAGTATGGCGATTACGCAATATAAGCCATCGTAAATTTATACTTATTCTAAGTGTATTAATAGGAGTGTTAGGTGGGTTATCAGCAGTTTTACTTAAAAATATTGTTCATTATGTTCAGCATTTATTAAAAAGTGAGTTTCATACCGGATTTGTAAACTATCAATATCTTATTTATCCGCTTATAGGTATTCTGCTAACTGTTTTATTTGTAAAAATATTTGTAAAAGATAATATTGGCCATGGTATTAGCCGGATTCTTTATGCTATTTCTAAAAGAAGAAGTAAAATAAAGCGTCACAATACTTATTCGTCTATGATTGGCAGTACATTTACTGTTGGCTTAGGTGGGTCGGTTGGATTAGAGGCTCCTATAATTTTAACCGGAGCAGCCCTGGGATCAAATATTGGAAGATGGATGCACCTGAACTACAAAACCACTACTTTGCTCATAGGCTGTGGCTCAGCTGCTGCTTTAGCAGGTATTTTTAAAGCACCTATTACAGCCATTTTGTTTGCTTTAGAAGTTCTTATGCTCGATTTAACCATGTGGTCATTAGTTCCTTTGCTTATTTCAGCTGTTACAGGAACAACAGTAGCCTATTTTTTAATGGGAAAACAAGTTGTTTTTAACTTTTCAATTACAGAACCCTTTGTTGTTAATAACATACCTTATTATATTTTATTGGGTATTATTACTGGTTTAATTTCAGTTTATTTTATAAGAACCACGGGGGCTATTGAAAATAAATTTAAGAAAATAAAGAATCCTGTTACTAAAGCTGCAATAGGAGGTATTTTACTAAGCACTTTAATATTTTTACTTCCTCCGTTATATGGCGAAGGTTATGATACTTTACGAAATGTATTGAGTGGCCATCCTGAAAATATTTTGCATGGTAGTATATTCTATTCATTTGGAAATGAATTTTGGATTTTCGCCTTTTTTATGATTGCTATTGTTATGTTAAAAGTGGTAGCTATGGCTCTGACTACCGGAAGTGGCGGTGTAGGTGGAATTTTTGCTCCATCTCTTTTCATAGGAGGAATAGCAGGATTTATTTTTGCTCGCATGATTGATAAATTTAGTTTTGTTAATATTTCAGAAAGTAATTTTGGCTTAGTAGGAATGGCAGGCATGATTGCCGGAGTTATGGCAGCACCACTAACTGCTATTTTTTTAATTGCTGAAATAACCGGTGGCTATTCCTTGTTTATTCCTTTAATGATTACCGCAACTATTGCTTATTTGTCAAGCATGTATTTTGAACCTCACTCTATTTACGCAAAACACCTTGCAATAAGAGGCGAATTAATTACACACCATAAAGACAAGGCTGTTTTAAGCTTACTTGAACTTAAGAAGGTTATTGAAAAAGATTTTATTACTGTTTACCCCGAATCTACCTTAGGTGAATTGGTGAAAAATATTTCAGAATCAAAAAGAAATATTTTTCCTGTTATAAATGAAGAAGGCAACTTGTTAGGTGTTGTATTATTAGATAATATTCGTGATATTATTTTTAATCCTGAATTATACAAAACCGTTAAAGTTCAGAATGTTATGACTATGGCACCCGGATATGTTTCGCTTAATGATTCGATGGAAAATGTGATGAAAAAATTCCAGGAAACCGGAGCCTGGAACTTGCCGGTTTTAAAAGAACAAAAATATGTTGGTTTCATCTCAAAATCGAAAATATTTTCAGCTTATCGAAAATTATTAATCGATTTTTCAGACGAATAAGATTTGGCAAACCATAAAAGTTACAAGTCAGCTTTAAATTATAAATTCTCTTTTAAAAAATCCACCATTTTAGTGAAAAGATGATACCTTGTATTTCCTCCGTAAATACTGTGATTTTTATTCGGGTAAATCATCATGTCAAATTGTTTATTGGCTTGAATTAACTTTTCGGCAATCATCATAGTGTTTTGTAAATGTACATTATCGTCGCCACTACCATGAACAATTAACAATTTTCCTTTTAAACTATCCACAAAATTTATAGGTGAGTTATTATCATATCCATCGGGATTTTCCTGAGGAGTGCGCATAAATCTTTCTGTATATATGTTATCATAATATCGCCAATTAGTTACCGGAGCAACCGCTATTCCGGCTTTAAAATAATCTGCTCCTTTTGTCATGCATAAAAGCGACATAAAGCCACCATAGCTCCATCCAAAAATGCCAATTCTATCCTTATCAACATAAGGTAGTGTTCCCAAATATTTTGCAGCTTCAATTTGGTCAATGGTTTCATATTTCCCCAATTGCAGGTAAGTCATTTTACGAAATTCTTCACCTCTTGCACCGGTTCCTCTTCCGTCAACACAAACTACAATATAGCCTTCCTGGGCTAAATAATTCTCCCAGTTAAAGCTCCAATTGTCAAGTACTTCCTGTGAGTTTGGCCCACTATATTGAGTCATAAAAACAGGATATTTTTTGTTCTTGTCAAAGTCAGGTGGCTTAATCATATAACCGTTTAACAGCACGTTTTCACTTGTTGTGAAACTGAAAAACTCTTTGGTTGAATAATTATAAAACTGAAGTGTATCAAGCAATGGCTTATTATCCTCCAGAATTCTAATTAATTTTCCTTTTGCATTATGCAAAGTAATAAAAGCAGGAGTGGTGGCATTTGAATAGTAATTAATGTAATATTTAAATCCTTTGCTGAATTCAGTACGATTCATTCCGTCTTTTTCAGACAATTTCTTTTTATTATTGCCATTAAAATCAATAGTATAAACCGATCTTCTTAACGGTGATTCTTCGGCCGAGGTATAATAAAATAATTTGTTTTTAGAATCATATCCTAAATAATTCGTTACATCCCATTTGCCTTTCGTAATTTGCTTTAGTTTTTTTTGTTCCAAATCATATAAATAAATATGGTTATAACCATCTATTTCACCTACATAAATAAAATACCGGTTGTTTTCAATAAACGAAACAAAATCAGTTATATCAACATAATACTTATTAGTATCGGTAAATACAACTTCCGATTTTCCATTGGTTACATCAGCAAGTAAAATATCCAACTTGTTTTGCAATCGGTTTAATCGTTGAATTGATAATATATTTGAATTATTTGTCCATTTAATTCTCGGTATATACTGGTCGGTTTCTTTACCTGTATTCATTTTAAGAGAACGCTCATTTAGTAAATTATAAACAAAAATATTTACTATTGAATTGTCTTCGCCTGCTTTAGGGTATTTATATTGCCTGTTTTCGGGGTATAAATCGTAAAACATAGTCATGTCAAATTGCTTCACTTTACTTTCGTCGAACTTGTAAAATGCTATTTTTTCCCCGTCAGGCGACCAGGCAAAAGCTTTGGCAAAACTAAATTCTTCTTCATAAACCCAATCAGGTGCTCCATTTATAATTTCGTTATATTTTCCATCTTTAGTTATGGCTTTTTCTACGCCTGATATTAAGTTTTTTATATAAATATTATTATTCCTCACAAAAGCAACTTTTGAACCATCGGGCGAAAGGGTTGCCAACTGCTGCCTCCCTCTATCCGAAACTTTCATTAATTTTTTTGTTTCTAAATCCCAAACATAAAAATCAGCAGTAAATGACCTTCGGTAAATCCTTTCACGATTGATATAAAAAATAATTTTTGATTCGTTATCAGAGAATTCATAATTATTTAAGCTCTTTATCACAGCAGTATCTAATTCATTAATATTTAATATGGTAGAAACTTTTTTCCCGGTTTTATAGCTGTACTTATTAATTTCAGAAGCTTTATCAATAGTAGTATAATATAACCCATTGTTCATTGACCGCAAACCATAAACAGATGAGGGATAAAATGTATATTTTTTCCATAAATCTTCTAAAGTAATTTTAGGTTTTTCTGTCTGTGAATAAAGATTAATAAATGAGAAAAAAACAATAAAAAGAAAAAGTAAATTTTTGTATGCTTTTAGTTTAAATTTCATTTTTTTTAAGGCCATAATATTTATTTTTTTAGATTAAGAAAACAATATTAATAATTATTTTTTAAAGCATATATTTTACTTTACTCATTTAGAATATATTATTATCTTTGCAGGCATTTTTAACGATTTGACAGCTTTATGATTAAGATAACATTTCCGGATAAAAACACCAAAGAGTTCAATCAAGGAATTACCGGATATGAAATAGCAAAAAGTATTAGCCCGAGATTAGCTAAGGAAGTACTTTCTATAACTGTAAATGGCAATTTATGGGATATTAGCCGCCCTATAAAAGAAGATGCAGAAATAGTTTTGCACAAATGGGAAGATGAAGAAGGAAAGCACGCTTTTTGGCATTCTTCTGCTCATTTAATGGCCGAAGCTTTAGAATCGTTATATCCGGGAATAAAATTTGGAATTGGCCCTGCTATTGAAAACGGTTTTTATTATGATGTTGATTTGGGTAACGAAAAAATTTTAACTGATGCTGATTTGCCCAAAATCGAACAAAGAATGAGAGAATTAGTAGCTCAAAAAAATACTTATAACCGTAAAAATATAAGTAAAAAAGAGGCGTTAAATTATTTCGATGGGAAAGGTGATGAATATAAGCTTGAATTGATAAATGACTTAACTGATGGTGAAATAACTTTTTATAGTCAGGGAAATTTTACCGATTTGTGCCGTGGCCCGCACTTACCAGATACAAGCCCTATAAAAGCAATAAAGCTTCTAAGCATTGCCGGTGCTTATTGGAGAGGCGATGAACAAAGGAAACAATTAACCAGAATATACGGCATTACTTTTCCAAAGAAAAAAATGCTGGATGAATATCTTGAAATGCTTGAAGAAGCTAAGAAAAGAGATCATCGGAAAATTGGAAAAGAATTACAGCTATTTACTTTTTCACAAAAAGTGGGTAGTGGATTGCCTTTATGGTTGCCCAAAGGAGCTATGTTGCGCGACCGCTTAATTGATTTTCTTAAAAAAGTACAAGTAAGATACGGATATCTGCCTGTTTCCACACCTCATATCGGACATAAAGACCTATATGTAACCTCAGGACATTATGAGAAATATGGGAAAGACTCATTTCAACCTATTAAAACGCCTAATGAAGGTGAAGAATTTCTATTAAAACCAATGAATTGCCCGCATCATTGTGAAATATACAATAGTCAGCAACATTCATATAAAGACCTTCCAATCAGATATGCTGAATTTGGAACCGTTTATCGTTATGAACAAAGTGGCGAATTACATGGTTTAACCAGGGTAAGAGGCTTTACCCAGGATGATGCACATATTTTTTGCCGCCCCGATCAGTTGAAAGAAGAATTTATAAAAGTAATTGACATTATACTTTATATTTTTAAGGCTCTTGATTTTGATAATTTTGTTACGCAAATTTCACTACGTGACAAAAACGACAAAGAAAAATATATAGGTAGCGACGAAAATTGGGAAAAAGCAGAAAGTGCTATTATAGAAGCTACAAACGAAAAAGGATTGGAAACTATAATAGAATATGGAGAAGCTGCTTTTTACGGGCCAAAACTCGATTTTATGGTGCGTGATGCGATTGGTAGAAAATGGCAACTGGGAACCATTCAGGTTGACTACAATTTGCCTGAAAGGTTTGAGTTAACTTATACAGGCAGCGATAACCAAAAACACAGGCCTGTAATGATTCATCGTGCTCCTTTTGGTTCTATGGAACGGTTTATAGCTGTTTTAATTGAACATACTGCCGGTAAATTTCCATTATGGTTAGCACCCGACCAGGTTGTAATTCTTCCCATAAGCGAAAAACATAATGAATATGCGAAAAAAGTTTCAAAAATTCTAAATAATTCCGATATTCGCACTCTAATTGACGAAAGAAATGAGAAGATTGGTAAAAAGATAAGAGACAATGAGTTAAAGCGAATACCTTATCTTCTGATTGTTGGTGATAATGAAATACAAAATGAAGAAGTATCTGTACGAAAACAAGGAGATGGGGATAAAGGGAAAATGAGTATCGAAAAATTTAAAAACTATTTTAACGAAAAAGTTGAAAATCTATTGAAGTCAATTGACACTAAATAAAAGTTTTATAATTAATTAGGAGGATTAAGTCATAGCAATACAAAATTATTATAGACGGAAAAATTATTACAGGCGGCAAAACGTACCACCAAAGCATCGTATTAATGAGTTTATAAATGCTTCAACGGTTAGGGTTGTTGGAGACAATATTGATAACCCCGGCATTTTCTCTTTACGTGATGCACTAAAAATGGCTGATGAACAAGAACTTGACTTAGTTGAAATTTCACCAAAAGCTGACCCGCCTGTCTGTAAAATTATTGATTATAAGAAGTTTATATACATTCAAAAAAAGAAAGAAAAGGAATTAAAATCAAAATCAACTAAAATTGTGGTTAAGGAAATCCGCTTTGGCCCAAATACTGACGACCATGATTTTAATTTTAAACTACGTCATGCAAGAAAATTTCTTGAAGATGGTGCCAAATTAAAAGCCTATGTTTTTTTTAAAGGCCGTTCAATAGTTTATAAAGAACAAGGTGAAATATTACTTTTGCGTTTAGCACAAGATTTAGAGGATGTTGGCAAAGTTGATCAGTTGCCTAAATTAGAAGGGAAAAGAATGATAATGTTTCTTTCGCCAAAAGGTGCAAAGAAAAAATAAAATAGATAATTTAAAATAGAGTAGAATGCCAAAAATGAAGACAAAATCCGGAGCTAAGAAAAGATTTAGTATTACCGGATCGGGAAAAATCAAAAGAAAACATGCTTATAAAAGTCATATTTTGACTAAAAAAGCAAAAAAGAGAAAAAGAAATTTAACTTATTTTACTAATGTTGAC
Organism: Chlorobiota bacterium; assembly: GCA_013152655.1. Lineage (GTDB taxonomy): Bacteria > Bacteroidota > Bacteroidia > Bacteroidales > B39-G9 > JAADFW01. The sequence continues at coordinate 25,304 of JAADFW010000279.1, read as the reverse complement.
AAAACTGATGAAAAAAACATCAAACTTTGTTTAGCCATGAAGTAAAAAAGAGTATTTCTTTAAAGTAAAATAGTAAATAACCAGAGCGAATTAGCTGAAAGATCTTATTCTTATAAAATAAGGCGCTAACCACTCAAAAAAAAGAAAATTATGCCAAGATCAGTAAATGCTGTAGCATCAAGACAAAGAAGAAAAAAAATATTAAAACAAACCAAAGGACAATTTGGTAGAAGAAAAAATGTGTGGACGGTAGCAAAAAATGCCTATGAAAAAGGCTTACAATATGCTTATCGTGACCGTAAAACTAAAAAACGTAATTTCCGTGGCTTATGGATTCAAAGAATTAATGCAGCAGTACGCGAGCACGGAATGTCTTATTCAGAATTTATGGGTAAAATTCATGCAAAAAAAATTGACTTAAACAGAAAAGTTTTAGCCGATTTAGCAATGAATGACCCCAAAGCTTTTGCAGCCATCGTAAAAGCTGTAAAATAAAAAAACTACTTATACAAAAAGGGAAGCAACTTTGCTTCCCTTTTTGCATTTTATAGAGTTTAATATAAAATATGAAAATTGCTTTAATAGGATATGGGAAAATGGGTAAAGTAATTGAGGAAATTGCTTTATATAGAAAACATAAAGTTGTTTTAAAAATTGACATCAATAATACAAATGAAAAAGCATTTGAAAAACTTAAAAATACAGATGTTGCTTTTGAATTTACAAGGCCCGAATCAGCAGTTTCTAATATATTAAAATGTTTTGAATATAATACCCCGGTTGTTTGCGGAACAACAGGATGGTTAGATAAATGGGATTTAGTTAAAAAAGAATGTGAGCGTAAAAGAGGTACTTTTTTTTATGCTTCTAATTATAGCATTGGAGTAAATATTTTGTTTGAAATGAATAAAATAATGGCTTCAATTATGGATAAGTATAATAATTATGATGTTGAATTAACAGAAATACATCATTTGCAAAAATTAGATTCGCCTAGTGGAACTGCCATTACACTTGCTAATGACATACTGGAAAAAATTGAAAGGAAGACAAGGTGGGTCAATAATAAGACTGCCGGCAATTCTGAAATAAATATTATCTCAAAACGTGAAGATAAAATACCTGGAACGCATACTATAAAATACATTTCAAACGTTGATAAGCTTGAAATTAGCCATGTTGCAAAAAACCGTCAGGGATTTGGTTTAGGTGCAGTTGTAGCAGCAGAATATTGTAAAGATAAAAAAGGAATTTTTAACATGCAGGACTTATTAAAATTCTAATAAACTTAAATAAGAAACTTTAACATTATGAATAAAATTAGCGCATTTTTCAAAAACAGGTATTTTAAATTTTCATTAGCAGCATTAGCCTATTTGCTATGGGTTATCTGGGTTGGAAATTACTGGTTATTAATAGGATTAGCTGTTATTATTGATATTTACCTGACAGAAAAAGTAAATTGGACTTTCTGGAAAAAAAGAGATATGCAGGGTAAAAAAAGAAGTGCATTTATTGAATGGGTTGATGCATTGGTATTTGCCGTAATTGCTGCAACATTTATACGTATGTTTTTTATTGAAGCTTTCACCATACCAACTTCTTCTATGGAAAAAACATTATTAGTAGGCGATTACTTGTTTGTAAGTAAAGTTAGTTATGGCCCCAGAATTCCAAACACACCACTTTCTTTTCCTTTTGTGCATCATACTATGCCTCTTACAAAAAATATGAAATCGTATTTAACCTGGATTGAATGGCCTTATAAACGACTAAAAGGCTTTGGAAATGTAGAAAGAAACGATGCAGTTGTATTTAATTACCCTGAAGGAGACACAGTAATTATAAAATTTCAATCAGAGCGAAGCTATTATGCGGTTATAAGTGAATATGCACATGAATTTATAAATATGGATAAAAGTAGCGGAAAACCGATTGATTCTTATAATAATTATTATAATAAAGCTCGAAAATATGTGTTAAATAATTACGAAATAACAGTTAGGCCTGTTGACAAAAGAGAAAACTATATAAAACGTTGTGTTGCAATTCCCGGAGATACTTTACAAGTTAAAAACAGCTTTCTTTATATTAACGGCAAGCCACAGGAAGAAACCGAGCATAATCAATATAATTATGTTGTAACAACAAATGGATCAAGAATAAATCCGAGAACCCTGGAAAAATTGGATATTGCAGTTGCAGACAGAAATATTGTTGGACAAGGACAATATTTGTTTCCGCTAACTGATTATAATGTAGAAGCAATCCGTAAACTAAACAATGTAAAATCTGTTACTAAGCTTGTTGAACCTAACAATAAGCCTAATTTTCGTATTTTTCCACATAGTACTAAATATACATGGAATCAGGATTATTTTGGCCCACTTGTAATGCCTAAAAAAGGACAAACAGTTAATTTAACATTAGATAATTTACCATTGTACGAACGAATTATTCATCTATATGAAAATAATGAGCTACAAGTAAAAGATAGTAATATTTATATTAATGGTGAAATTGCAAATACATATACTTTTAAGATGGGATATTACTTTATGATGGGCGATAACCGTGATAATTCTGCCGATTCAAGATATTGGGGTTTTGTACCTGAAGACCATATTGTTGGTAAAGCTGTATTTATTTGGCTATCGTTAAATAAAGACAAACATTTCTTAAATAAAATCAGATGGAACAGGCTTTTTAAGTTTGTAAATTAGCTATATGTCCATTCTAAAATAATAAATTCAATTTTAAATTGAGGTTAATAGTTTTTGAATTACCTGGAATAAACTTTAACTATACCTGACAGACGTATAAATCAATTTATTTTTTAGTGCTTTATTTTATCCTGTTTTTTATGAATTTTGATTTATGAAAATCTGAAATGTTAAGTATAAAATTAAAAAATACTATTAAATTTTGCTTTAAAACAGTAATTGTTGTTTTAGCATCTGTATTATTTATAAAAGCCTTTTTCATTGATTTTTACAAAAATAAATCCACATCAATGGAAGATAAGCTTTTTGTGGACGAATATATTGCTGTTAATAAATTTATGCATGGCTCGCGATTCCCAATTACTTTATTAACTGTTCCTTTTTCTAATTCTCATTATTCAAGATTCATAGAATTGCCATATTTTAGATTACCCGGACTAAAAAAAATACGGTACAATGAATTAATTGCTTTTAACAATCCGGTACTAAATGACCCGCCTATTGATAAAAAGAAATTACTGTTTGGAAGGATAGCTGCCTTACCCGGTGACACTTTATTGATTAGTAAAAAAAAAGTAATTATTAACAGTACTGAACAAAGCATCCCTGAAACTTGTAAATTCAAATTCAGGGTAACCATAAACAATAAGAAATTTTCAGATAGTTTTTTTACAAAATATCATGTTTCCGACAAATATAAAATTGGGAATTTAAATATTTATGATTTTTACCTAACCCGAAAAAAGGCTAAACTAATGTTAGCTGATTCGGCAAGTATGTATGTTAGAGAAATTATGGAATTGGAATATAAATTGTCATATGATATTTTTCCTGCAAATAATTTCTATGTATGGAATAAAGACTATTATGGCCCGGTTATTATTCCTAAAAAAGGAACTACAATTCATCTTGACGAAATTAACCTTCCACTTTACAGAAAAATAATTGAAACATATGAAGCAAATAACTTAGAAATAAGCAACAACGAAATAATGATAAATGGCCAACCCAGAACCTATTACACTTTTAAACAAAACTATTATTTTATTTTGAGTGATAACCGTGATAATGGCTATGATTCTAGAAATTGGGGATTTCTACCCGAAAGCCATATTGTGGGAAAAGTTTGGAATTAATAATAATCGTTTACATATTATTAATCTGCGTAATTAAAAACAAAAAAAGTGATTGGCATTTATTTCTATTAATTAAAAAACAGAATAAAAAATTCGTCAAAAAACTTATACAATTTCAACTCAAATTTACAGAAATACTTAATGCCCGAAACTCGGGAAATTCTCTGGCCTAATATTGCATCTTGTACTTATTTTCAATAATGCATTTTATAGAATAATCTGAAAAATACGAAAAGCTGTTAAATTCTTTTATAAATTGCTAAGATTTTAGTAAATAGCATTAATATAAATAATGTTCTATTTAACGAAATTATTTCATCACTCTTGTTATAAAATTTGTATAAGATGAAGCTAAAAATGAAAATAAACAGCAAGATGCTGGTTTTTATTTTAACAACAACACTAATAATTTATGCCGTTGCACTTGGTTATGTTAGTATGTCAGCCAGAAAAACAACATTTAACGATGCAACTAAACTAGTTAATATATACGCAGTTGAATATGCCGGAAAAATAGCTTTCGGAAGATATGGCTAAAATGAGAACTTATGCTGAATCGTTTAAAGGCTACAAAACTATTCCTGATTCACTTCTTAAAAAAATAATTAGAAATATGTACGAAGGTGTTTTCATAGGAAACCCTCAATTTTATGGATTATGGGATAGTTGGGAATTAAGTGTAATGGATTCAACATGGGATTTGCCATATGGCCGTACAGTTGAAGAGTTTTGGAGAGATAACGGTGTTATACGTAACAAAAATTCGATGAAAAGCCTTGATGGCGACAATGCTGATTATGCACGAATAAAAAAAGGGAAAGTGGAAGTTGTTGAAGAACCATATTTTTATTCTTACACAGGAAACAAAAAAGATGAAATACTCATGACCAGCCTGATTGTTCCAATCATTGCTAATGGAACATATGTTGGTGTTGTTGGAGTTGACATAGCTTTAGATAATTTCCAGGAAATGGTTAACCGAATTACACCATTCGACAGTAGCACAGCTTATTTAATTTCTTATAATGGAATATATTTAGGCCATCCTGAAACAAAATGGATTGGGAAAGCTTTTGATGAGCAATATGAAACAATAAATGATAAATTTAATGTAATAGAAAAAATACAACATAAAGAGCAATTTTCATTCATCTGGAATGATTCAAAAACTGATGAAAAGTACTATATGGCTTTTGCACCAATAGTTGTTGGCAAAGTATCTACACCATGGTCGTTAGCAATAAAAGTTCCGGTTAGTGTGATTACCTCAATTGCTAATAAAAATTTTATTATTGCGTTAGTAATTGGCATACTCGGATTAGTTATTTTAACAACAATTGTTGTTATTATTTCAAGAAACATAAGTATTCCGCTTGTAAAGACCACCAATATTTTAAAAATACTTTCTACAGGAAATGTGAGTGATATTGAAAAACTGAAAGTTAAAAATGAAGACGAAATTGGTGAAATGGCTGAATCGGTAAATACACTTATTGATGGATTAATCGGAACTTCAAAATTTGCTGACGAAATTGGTAAAGGTAATTTAGATGCTGAATTTATCCCGTTAAGTGAAAAAGATACATTAGGCAACTCTTTAATTAGAATGAGAGAAAGCCTTATTCATGCAGAAAAAGAAGAAGAAAAACGAAAAAAAGAAGACCAAATTCAAAAATGGAGTACAGAAGGAATTGCCAAATTTGGAGAAATTCTTAGAAAAAACAATGACAATATAGAAGAACTATCTTTTCAGTTAATGAGCAATTTAATAAATTATGTTAATGCCAACCAGGGAGCATTGTTCATTTTAGACGATACCGACGAAGAAGATATCTATTATGAATTAACAGCAGCTATTGCTTATGGAAGAAGTAAACTGATGAATAAAAAAATTCATATTGGTGAAGAATTGGTTGGCAGATGTGCTCATGAAAAACTAACTATTTATCTTAAAAAAATTCCTGACGATTATATCGAAATTACTTCAGGAATGGGAACAGCAAATCCTAAAGAAATATTAATTGTACCTGTTAAACTGGCCGATATAGTTTATGGTGTAATTGAGATTGCCTCTTTTAAAGAATTTGAGCCTTATAAAATTGAATTTATTGAAAAAATTGGCGAAAGCATTGCTTCAACCATTTCGTCGGTGAAAATAAATGCTAAAACGGCCAGATTGCTCGAACAATCACAAAAGCAGGCAGAAGAACTTGCCTCGCAAGAAGAAGAAATGCGACAAAACCTGGAAGAATTACAAGCTACTCAAGAAGAATCATCAAGAAGAGAATTTGAAATGCATGGATTAATTCAGGCACTAAGCTCATCAACTTTTACTATTGAGTACGACATGAAAGGAAAAATTACCGATATAAACGAACCGTTTCTTAAATTAATTGGAATGACAAGAGACCAGGTAATTGGCATGTATCATAAGGATGGGATAGATTTTTCTTCACAAACACCCGAAGAATACGAACAATTTTGGAATGACCTGAAAGCAGGAATGAACAAAAAAGTAATAAATAAAATCGATTATCATGGGAAAATGATTTGGTTATCAGAAACCTATTCACCATTAATGGATACAGAAGGGAAACCATATAAAGTACTAAAAATAGCTTTTGATATTTCTGAATTAAAAGAAAAAGAACAAATTCTGGAAAAACAAAAAACGGATCTTTTATCCAATGAAGAGAAATTGCAAGTGAAAATGGATGAACTAACCAGTGCTCAATTAGCATTGAAGCAAAAAGAAGAAGAACAAATAAAAATGATTAATTCTTTAAAAGCAGAAAATGAAGCCAGATTAGAACGATTTGCAAATAAAGAAGCACAAAGCAGAGCAATTTTAGAAGCAAGCCCAAACAGTATAATCATATTTGATGAAAATGGAGTTATTGAATTTTTTAACTCGGCAGCACAAAATAAATGGGGTTATACCGCTGCCGACGTAATAGGACAAGATATTAAAATTTTACTCCCCGGGCTTTTAGAAAGACTAACAGATATTATATCAGAAGGAGAATTTGACAACAAAATAATTATTAATGAAGAAAAAGTATCGGTTCAGTTAGCAAACAAGCAAATTACTGAACTTCGTTGTTCTGTTTTTGTTTCGGCTATTACCGGGAAACCTAGATATACTGCTTTTATTAATGGTTTTCATAAAGAAGAACATAACAAAGTAAAAAAAACAAAAGTAGTATTTGAAAATAATAAAAACAGGCCTGCTAAAAAACAACAAAGTAAAGCTGTAAAAAAGTCTAATCAATCGGAACAAACTGAGCAAAAAATTGAATTAAACGAACTTATAAAATGGGAGGAAATTTTTAAAACAGGCCTAAATGAATTGGATGACCAGCACTTTAAATTAATTGAATTAGTCAATAAATTTTACAAAGAATTTGGTGCTAAAAAAACAAAGAAACAATTAAAAGATACTCTTAAAAGTATTCTTGACTATTCAGCTTATCATTTTGGAACTGAAGAAAACTATTTCGAAACATTCAATTATAAAGACACTATTGCCCATCAAAAACTTCACAAAGAATTTATAAAAAAGATATCTGATTTTCAAAATGATTACAGTTCAGGAGCGAAAAATATTAATTCTGAGTTTTTAAATTATTTGCAAGAATGGTTTGTTGACCATATAAAAAATATTGATTCAAAATATGTTGAATTATTTAAAGATAAAGGAGTTAAGTAATTTATTAGTTAAAAATCACTATTAAAATAAAATATTATGCGAATAAAGATGAAAATAGGGACTAAAGCATTGTTGTTTATATCTTTAGTAACTTTTTTAATTTTTAGTGCTTCTATTGGTTATATTGCATTAAAAGCAAACAAGTTAGCTTTAAACAATGCAAAAGAACTGGCTGATTCGTACGCAAGGGAATACGCTAACGAGGTAAAAGCAAACTTAAATGTTGACATGATTTCTGCACGGGCAATAGCTGAAGCTTTTAAAGGCTACAAAGAAGTTCCTTACGAAAGCCGGGCAACAATATATACTGACATACTAAGAAATATTGCTATTGAAAATCCAAATTTTTTATCTGTTTGGGCTAATTGGGAGTTACAAGCAATAAACAAAGATTATTTTAAGCCTTTTGGCAGAGCAAGATTTACAATATATCGCGATGCAAATGGAAATATATTATATTATTCAGACACACTTGACCTTGAAGGAGACAACATTAATAGTGCATACTACAAAATGAAAGTTTCAAAACTGGAAACTGTTATGGAACCATATAAATTTAGTTATACAGGTTCTGAAGGTGATCAAATTTTAGAAACCAGTGTTTGTTCGCCAATATTAGACAATGGAAAATTTGTAGGATTAGCAGGCATTGACCTAAGCTTAGATCGTTTTGATAAAATCATTTCTAATATTCATCCATTTGAAGGAAGTGATGCATTTTTAAACTCCAATTTAGGTGTAATTATTTCTCATTCCAACAATGATTATGAAGGCAAATCGATTAAAGAAGTATTTCCACAGCTTGAAAAAAAATTCAAAATAACCGAAAAAATACAAAAAGGAAGAGATTTTTCTTTTCGTACAGATGATAATCGATATGTTTCATTTGCTCCGCTAACAATTGGCAATACAGTAACTCCCTGGTCTTTGGCTATAGAAGTTCCTATTTCCATAATTATTGAAAAAGCCAAAAGACATTTAAAAATATCAATAATTGTTGGAATTGTAGGATTGATCATTTTAGCCGTTTTTATATGGTTTATCACCTTAAATATTTCAAAGCCTCTTCAGGAAACAACTGAAGTTGTTAAAAATCTTTCAAAAGGTGATATTGATGAAAAAAGAAAACTGAACATTAAATCGGGTGATGAAATTGAAGAGATTGCCGATTCGGTAAATGCATTAGTAAACGGACTAAATTCAACAGCACGTTTTGCTTCTGAAATAGGTAAAGGAAACTTAGAAGCAGAATTTCACTTACTAAGCGAAAAAGATGTACTGGGAAATTCATTATTAGAAATGCGCAAGAGCCTTATTGCTGCAAGAGAAGAAGAAAAAAACAGGAAAATAGAAGATGAAAAGCAGAATTGGACTACACAAGGCATGAATAAATTTAGTGATATTCTTCGGCAGAATAATGACAACATTAAAGAATTATCATTTCAGATTATGAGTAATCTGATTAATTATATTGAGGCAAACCAAGGTGCCATATTTGTCGCTAACAAAACTGAAGAAAACGATGAAGTTGAATTTGAATTAACATCGGCTATTGCTTATGGCCGCGACCGATTAGTAGAAAAGAAAATTAAGCTGGGTGATGGATTAGTCGGCCGCTGTGCTTTTGAACAATTAACCATTTATATGGTTGATGTACCCGAAGATTATGTTAATATTACCTCAGGACTTGGGAAATCAAACCCCCGTTGTATATTATTAGTTCCGTTAAAACTAAACGATGAAGTTTATGGTGTAATAGAATTAATTTCATTTGAAGAGTTTAAACAACACCAAATTGAGTTTGTTGAGCAATTAGGCACAAGTATAGCTTCAACCATATCAACTGTAAAAGTTAATGAAAAAACTGCCAAATTGTTGGAGCAGTCTCAAAAACAAGCTGAAGAATTGGCGTCACAAGAAGAAGAGATGCGTCAGAATTTAGAAGAATTACAAGCAACTCAAGAAGAAGCATCAAGAAGAGAAGCCGAAATGGGTGGCTTATTAAAAGCACTTAACGAAAATCTTCTGGTTATTGAAATGGACATGGAAGGCCATATTCTGACTATTAATGAAAGTTTTTGCCAGTTAATTGGTATGTCGATGGAACAATTAATAGGACGAAAACACCTTGAATTACCTTTCCTTTCTGATGAAGATATTAGACATTATTCTGATTTATGGGTGTACTTTAAGGATGGAATTAGCAAAAGAGAAATTATTAAGCTTACTATTAATGATAAAGAATTATGGCTTTCAGAAACCTTTACTCCCATATTTGACATAGAAGGAAAACCATATAAGGTTCTGAATATGGCTCTTAATATTACAAAAAGTAAACAAGCTGAGTTAAAATATGAGAAACTCGAAAAAGAATTAAAAGCAAATAATGAAACTCTATTAGTTAAAGACAAGGAACTAAAAATAAGTATAGAAAGGTATAAAGAAGCAGAACAAAAATTTAATGAATTACAAAAAATACATCAGGATAAAATAAGGTCGCTTCAAAACAATTTTGAAAAACAACTTAGAAAAACACGTGAAAATATAGAAAAAAAGCTAAATGAAGAATTGCTTAAAAAGCAAGAGGAATTAGAAAAAGCTTTGAATGAATTAAGTAAATTAAAAGGATAAGGCAACAAAAATCCGGTTTTTATATAGTATGAATATATTGTTATTTTCACTATTGATTTTTTTACCAAGTGGATAAAAGCAACCCCTGAATTTTATTTTTTAATTGCTAAAAATTATTATAAATTTACTTTACTTATAAATAATAACTATGGCAAGTTTTATTGCATTTGAAGATAGTGTTGAGGTAAACGGCGAAACTATTCTATCTGTAGTACACGCAATGGCAGGGTTTGAAACTATAGCTTTACAGCTATTTAAAAAACAAGGGTTGGTAGATATTGCACCGGGCAAATGGTATTCACAGCAAAGCTGGCTGAATGTATTTAAAGAAATAAAAGATAAGTTGGGAGATAAAACATTATTAGTAATAGGAAAAGCAATTCCTGAAAATGCAAATTTTCCTACAAAAATTGATACTCTTGAAAAAGCGCTTAAATCAATTAACATTGCCTATCATATGAATCACAGGGGTGGAGAAATAGGTTATTACAAGCTTATTTTTTATAGCGAAAAAGACAAAAAAGCCATCATGGAATGCAAAAATCCATATCCAAGCCATTTTGACAGAGGAATAATCACCTCGATGGCACGAAAATTTAAGCCTAATAGTGCAATTACAATAAATGTTGAATTAGATACTAATAAGCCTTCCCGCTTAAAAGGAGATGACAGTTGTACTTATATTATTGATTGGAGTAAAAAGATAAAGAGGTATTAACCCGATAAATGCATACATTTTCTACAACCTGTTCCGTTTTTTACGGAAATTTAGACTATATCAACATATTTAAGTTGTTGTAAAATTTAGTTTGGTGATAGGTTTCAAGCAAAATCAATAGTCTAAGATATTAAACAAAATTATTATGAATGATCTACTCTCAAATAATGCTTCGGTTTTTACCTTCCTGAGAACCACTCATAAAAATCAGAAGAGTTTTTTAAATATTGAATAATTCAGGTTAATTTAAAAATTTATAGGAAATGTATGAAATTCTAATTTTTGTTATTATAGTTGTACCATATGCTTTAAAATCGTATCTTAAAAATACTGAATATAGTATTTCTGCCAGATATGCAAATATTATTATATCATTTATTTTATTTATTTTTTTATTTAGTGAATTTAGACAACAATTATGGGATTTTTACAAAAACGGAATAAATAGTTTTTATAAGTTTGAACAAATAAATACTTCCGAAAACTTATATTATTTAATCTCATCTATATTATATTTTACTCTTTGCTTTTATTTAGGTAGCTTATCCTTAGCTTTAGGTGTCAGAAAATTTAATAGTCGTAAATTGTTAATTAAATCTTTGTTTTTTATTTGGATAATTTTGACAAATTATCTTATCGTCTTATATAAAAGTAAGTATGTAGTAAATAAAAATATTATGTTAGTGTTTTATTCTGGATTAATTATTGGCATAATAATTTTATTACTATTATATATATATTCCAGAAAATCAATGAAAATATTATTTAAAGAAATACCAAACAATACTCGCGCGGATTTATAAGCCATCGCACTTTTGCCTTTCAGGGCAATTAGGAAAGCCTCCCCATTTAAGAATTTTGAATTACCAACCCGCAAAGCATTTTATGCTAACATATTTCATTTATTGCTACTGCTCTGTATTTGCAATCCTCAGCTTTCACTCACCTGAGTTGTCCCATATACGCAACAATGGGACATGTCCCATTGGCACGTATGAAGAAGTAAAAATTAGTTGTTCTGGATTGAATTTGTAATCCAGAACATTATACTATGCAGTAAAAAGAAAAGCTCAGGATTGCAAATCATGAGCAGCGAGTATGAAGTTCGGGATTACAAATTCCGAACAACAAAGTTAAATGACGATGTCATTTCGAAAAACATGAAACGAAGTGCCTGCCTGCCGGCAAGGCAGGTAATGTTTGAGAAATCCCCTACCAATAGCAAGAGATGTCTCACTTCGCTTCGCTGTGTTTCGACATGACAGTAGTAAATTGAGGGGGATTTCTTATCGTTCGAGTGTTTTTTACTCAGACTAAACGTTTTTTTTCTTTAGCGGCAGCCGGCGCAAAACCAAATTTACTTTAAAGCAAGTTAATCAGACAAATTGAAAACCATGATTGTTAATTATTCGGGTTAAAACAAATCTTTATAAATCATTAAATTTTCTTCATCGAAAATGCAAAAGGTAATCTGTTTTATTTTCCTGTACTCAGCCAAAAAATCCTCAACAGCCTGCTTGGCAATAAATGCAGCTTTACTCTTCGGGAACCCGTAAACGCCAGTACTAATATTGGGAAATGCAATAGTTCTAATATCATTATTTACAGCTAATTTTAAACTTTCTGTATAGCAACTTTCTAATAGTTTTTCTTCATTATTTATTCCACCATGCCAAACAGGCCCTACAGTATGAATAACATACTTTGCAGGCAAATTATAACCTTTAGTTATTTTAGCACCTCCCGTATTACAACCATTTAGATTTTTGCATTCTTCAACTAAATTTCTCCCTGCTGCTCTATGAATAGCTCCATCAACCCCTCCTCCACCAAGTAACGTTTTATTAGCAGCATTAACTATAGCATCAACTTCTAATTTTGTAATATCTCCTTGTATAATTTTAATTCTATTCATTTCATTGCATTTAAAGCCAAATAAACAGACTCTTTTAATAAAATCTGCCTACCGAATTTGTGCTTTTAGTTCATTTTCAAATCGTTTAATAAGGTTATTCATTATTTTATCAATTTGCTTATCCTTAAGGGTTTTATGTTCATCTTGTAATATAAAACTCACTGCATACGATTTCTTGTCTTTTTCAATCTTGTCACCTTCATAAACATCAAACAAATTTACTTTTTTCAAAAGCTTACGCTCAGCTTTAAAAGCTATATTTTTAATGTCTTCAAAACGAACATCTTTGTCAAGCAACAAAGCTAAATCTCTTTTAACAGAAGGATATTTTGCCATTGGAATAAATTCAACCTTGTACTTTTTTATTTGTTTTACTATATTATCCCAAAGAATTTCAGCATAAAAAACATCCTGTTCTATATCTAAAAGTTGATTTAACTTCCTGTTTACAATACCAAGGCCAGCCAATTTCATATTAGAATAATGTATGGCAACACCTTCCTCAAAAATATCAGGCTCACAACTTTTATAATCTAAATTTTCTATATTAATTCCCAGTCGCTCTAAAACATTTAGTACATATGCTTTAAGTTCAAAAAAGTTACTGTTCTTATTTTCCTTTACCCAGTTGTTTTCGTATTTTTTTCCTGTTATAAACAGCTCCAGTTTTTTTTGTTCAGTAAACGAATTAAGTAAATTACTGCTTTTGTTTTCCTCATTATAAGTATAACAATTTCCAAATTCGTAAAGCTTTAAATCGCTGTTTTTCCTGTTTATGTTATATGCAACAGACTCTAATCCGCCATAAAGTAATGTTTGGCGCATACAATTCAAATCTTTACTAAGCGGGTTAAAAATTTTGACAAGATTTTCTTCTTTATAAGTTTCCAAATTCTCGTAATATTTTGATTTAGTTAAAGAATTTGACATTATTTCGTTAAAACCGTTAGCACTTAACAAATCTGAAATAATATTTTGAAGTTTATCTATATCAGGTTTTTGCTTATGGTTAATGGTTGAATTAATTTTTGAAGAAAAATCAATATTGTTATATCCGTATATTCGCAAAATTTCTTCAATAACATCAGCTTCTCTTTTTACATCAACACGGTAAGTAGGAACTAAAACAATAATTCCCCTATTATCTTCTCCAATAATTTCAATATCAAGCGATTCCAATATTTTTTTTATAGTTTCAAAAGGGATTTTCACACCGGATAACCGTTCAATATGATGAAATAGAACTTCCACTCGTGTTCTGTGAATCGTTTCAGGATAAACATCAATTATATCAGAAGAAATTTGTCCGCCTGCAATTTCCTTAATTAACATGGCTGCCCTTTTTAGCGCATATACTGTAATATTGGGGTCAGCACCACGCTCAAAACGGAAAGCTGCATCGGTAAATAAAAGATGTTTTTTTGAGGTTTTACGAATAAAAACAGGATTAAAATTGGCACTTTCTAAAAAAATGTTTTTTGTTTTTTCAGTAACTCCTGAAGTAAGTCCGCCAAATACTCCGGCTATACACATTCCCTCTTTCGCGTTACAAATCATTAAGTCATTATTGCTTAATTCTCTGGTTTCTTCATCGAGGCAAGTAAATTTTGTTCCGTTTTTAAGCGTTTTAATAATTACTTTATTACCCGCAATTTTATCAGCATCAAAAGCATGAAGTGGCTGGCCTATTTCGTGCAAAACGTAATTAGTTATGTCCACAACATTATTAATAGGGTTCAACCCTATTGATTTTAGCCTTGTTTTTAACCAATCAGGCGATTCCTTTACTTCAATATTAGTTAAAGTAATACCAGAATACCGAGGACAAGCAGCAGAATCTTCTACTTCTACCTGAATTGGCAAATCATGGTTGTCAATTTTAAAATGCTCAACAGTAGGCAATGTAGCTTTTGTTGGTTTTTGCAGATTCAAGAAGGAGGCCAGGTCCCGGGCTGCTCCAAAATGTGAAGCACCATCAATACGATTAGGAGTTAACCCTATTTCAAAAATATAATCATGTTCAATGTTAAAATACTTTTTTGCTTCCAAACCAACTTCAGCATCCGGGCTTAAAACCATAATACCATCATGCAAATTTCCCAACCCAATTTCATCTTCAGCACAAATCATACCTTCTGACAATGCTCCCCTGATTTTAGCTTTTTTAATTTTAAATGTTTCTTCACCATCGTAAAGTGTTGTTCCCACCGGGGCAACAACCACTTTCTGTCCGGCGTCAACATTAGGTGCGCCACAAACAATATTTAATAATTCAGGTTCACCAATATCAACTGTTGTAACACTTAGCTTATCGGCATCAGGATGTTTAGCTTTTGTTTTTACTTCACCAATAATTAAGCCCTCTAACCCGCCTTTAACTGACTGAAACTCTTCAATACCTTCAACTTCTAATCCAATATCTGTTAAAATGGTAGATACTTCGTTATAATTAAGGTCACATTTTACATATTCTTTCAGCCAGTTATATGAAATTTTCATTATCTATTTTTTAATTATTTAAATAAACGAAGCTTTAAAACTCCAATTATTTTTATACAAATTGAATTATAGCCAACAAAAGTAAAACTTTTTATTATAAAAAACAGGCAATAAAAAGAAGAATACATCTGTTACAGTGATTTAAGCTTCATATTGATTTGGTAGGGATATGGTTTCGTGATATATTTGTCGTTCGTATTAAAAAACCAAACGTATTTAATGAAAAAAAAACCCTTAATATTAGTAACAAACGATGATGGAGTAAATGCCAAAGGTTTACAATCGTTAATTGAAGTTGTTCAACCTTTTGGTGATATAGTAGTTGTTGCCCCCAGTGAAAGCCGTTCTGCCATGTCGAATGCCATTACGGTAAAAATACCTTTGCATTTGAAGCAAATTAGTTCATTAAACGGATTAACCAAAGTTGCTTGTAGCGGAACACCTGTTGATTGTGTAAAACTAGCTTTAAACCAAGTACTTGAACGAAAACCCGACTTATTAGTTTCCGGAATTAATCATGGGTCAAATTCGTCCATATCAGTTGTATATTCAGGAACTATGGGAGCTGCTATTGAAGGATGCATAAACAGAATACCATCTATTGGTTTTTCATTACTGGATTTTAATCCGAATGCTGATTTTTCTGTTGCTTTAAAATTTGCGCCTCAAATTGTACAAAATGTATTAGAAAAAGGATTACCGGAATACACATGTTTAAATGTTAACTTTCCACAAACTAAAGTTGAAAATGTAAAAGGCATGAAAATATGCAGGCAAACAAAAGGGATGTGGAAAGAAGAATTTGAAAAACGAGTTGACCCGCACAACAGGGAATATTATTGGTTAACCGGAAATTTTAAAAACTATGAACCGGAAGCTGAAGATACTGATGAATGGGCTTTAAATCATAATTATATTTCTGTTGTTCCGGTGAATGTTGACTTAACCAGTTATAATGCTATTCAAATACTTAAATTGTGGCAGTATGAAGGACAAAATAAATAATTTATATATTGGTTTAGTAATTGGGCTTGTACTCCCTTTAATTAGTTTGTTGCTTCTTTATATTTTTAAATATGAATCCTATACTTTTAATGGTTTTATAAATTTATTGAAACAATTTCACATTTTAACCCAAGTACTAAGTTTAAGTGTTTTGCCAAACCTAATGGCTTTTTTTATTTTTATATGGCTTAACATGCTTAAAGCAGCACGTGGTGTTTTAATGGCAACATTTATAGGTGCATTTATAATTTTTGGGCTTAAACTCATAGTTTAAATAAACTATATTTTCAATCTTTATTAATGAAATACTTCATAATAGCAGGCGAAGCATCAGGCGATTTACACGGCTCAAACTTAATTAAACAATTAAAAAGGTTTGATAACCGGATTGAAATAGAATGCTGGGGTGGTGAAAAAATGGAAGCTGCCGGTGCAAAACTTATAAAACATTACAAAGAGCATGCTTTTATGGGTTTTTTTGTTGTTTTATGGAATTTAAGAACATTAGCTGGCTTGTTTAAAAAATGTAAAACAGACATTCTGAATTTTAATCCTGATGCTTTAATATTAATTGACTATCCCGGCTTTAACCTTCGAATAGCAAAATTTGCCTTTCTTAAAAAAATTAAAGTTTTTTATTATATATCGCCAAAAATATGGGCATGGAATCAAAAACGGGCTTGGAAAATTAAAAAATATGTAAACCACATGTTTACTATTTTCCCGTTTGAAACTGAATTTTACAAAAAATATAATTATCCGGTTGACTATGTGGGTAATCCACTTTTAGACTCGATAGAACAATTTAAGAAATCAGGAGAATCACTCTCATTAAAAACCCCGTTGAAAGAAAAACCACTTATTGCTTTATTGCCCGGAAGCAGAAAACAAGAAATTAGTAACAGTTTACCAGTAATGTTAAGTATGGTTGATGTTTTTAAAGAATACCAGTTTATTATAGCAGGAGCACCCGGTATTGACAAACATTACTACAAAGAAATTATCGGCAATAGAAATATAGATATTCTGTTTGGGAAAACTTATGCCATTTTGGAGAAATCTACTGCTGCATTAGTAACGTCAGGAACAGCTACATTGGAAACAGCATTATTTAAAGTTCCGCAAATAGTTTGTTACAAAGCCGGATACTTATCGTACAAAATAGCAAAAAAACTAATAAAAGTAAACTATATTTCACTTGTTAATTTGGTTATGGACAGAAGTGTAGTTAAAGAGTTAATTCAATACGATTTAAACAGTGAAAAACTGAAAACAGAATTAGATAACATACTGTATAATAAAGACATTAAAAATAAAATGTTTGATGATTATGCTGAACTGGAGATTAAGCTGGGAGGAAAAGGGGCATCTGAAAGAGCAGCAAAAAAGATGATTGAATATTTACAATTACCCATTTAGTAAACTAAACAAATGAAAATATTTACCCGTATAAAATACTTTCTTCTCATATTATTTCTTTTTATTTCGTTATTTGGTTTTTCAAAAAACATTAAAGTTAGAATTTTCAGTGAATTTCAAATTAAAACATCTGTTGTCCGTTTAATTTCAGGAAAATACGATTTTATAGCTGATGGCAAACGTATTTATCGTATTAAAAAAAACAATGTTATTTATTTTACGGCAACCGGAGATTCCATCAACGTTTGGGATTTAGACGAGCACCTTGGTGTTTTTAAAAATATTGAATTTATAGGAAAAGGAAGAACAAATTCTTTTAGAATTGAACCGGTTTTCCCTGCATTAAAAGAACGCTCCTATTACGGGAATCTTCAGATTAAAGTGAAAGACAAATTTCTATTAATTGTAAATAATGCTGATTTAGAGTCGTATGTTTCAGGTGTTGTAGAATCAGAAAGCGGCCCAAAAGCTACTGAGGAATATTACAAGTCGCAGGCAATTATTTGCCGTACTTATGCATTAGGCCACTTAAACCGGCATATTGATGACGGGTTTAACCTTTGCGACGGAGTTCACTGCCAGGTATATAAAAATATGAGTCATCAGAATTATCAAATACCGGAAGCCACTTTTTTTACCAGTGGCTTAATTTTAGTTGACACGGCGAACCAAATTATTACAGCTGCTTTTCATTCAAACAGTGGCGGTGAAACAGCCAATTCTGAGGATGTTTGGAGTTCTTCCACTTCCTATCTGAAAGCTGTAAAAGATACGTTTTCTTTAAATCAACGAAATGCAAAATGGGAGAAAAAAATAACCTATTTAGATTGGCTTAACTATTTAGATACAATTGGAATTGACACCCGGGATGGAATTTCTGAGGAAGATATGAAATTTATCCAGGACTCACGAAAAAAATATATCCTCATTAAAAATGACACGATTAATGTAAAAAAAATACGATCGGATTTTGGATTACGGTCGGCTTATTTTTCAATCATTCCCGAAGAAGATTATATGCTTTTTAAAGGCAAAGGTTACGGACACGGTGTCGGGCTTTCGCAGGAAGGTGCAATGAATATGTCTAAACAAGGTTATAATTTCAGAGAAATTATTCACTTCTATTATACAAATGTAAAGATTATAAAACTGGAAAATTTGAAAATTGATAATCAGCAATAATAAAACTGCCATCCTTGTAGATTAATCATCACTTTTTTTAGTTTATTACATCATAATATCAGGTTGTTTTACATCAATTAATTGAAAATGTAAAAATCAAATACTAACCTGATTTAAACATATACTCAATTTATAAGTGCTAATTCTAATTCTAATAAAATACTAAAACATCAATATCTAATTTTGGTTAATATTATAAATAATGAACAGTATATCATTATTCAATAAATTTTAACTTAAATTTTAAAAACTATGAAAAAAATTATTTTAAGCCTGATGGCATTAGCACTTTTAACTATATCGTGTAATAAGGAAACTGAAATAAGTGCAAACCTTACGTGGACAGATGTTGATTATTTTGAATTAAGCGATAATTGGCAAGTTTCAATTTATAGTGGAGCTATAAATTTTATTAATGACAGTGATTATGACTTAACAGCTATAGATACGAAAAGTGTTTCTGTTGGCGATGCAACAGTTGTTTTTAACGTAACTGTTTCAACATATGAAAATTTCACTATTGTTGCTTTTAACGACAGCAATGGAAATGGTAAATATGATTTAGCAGAACCAGCCAGTGTAAAATTTGACGGAGTTGACTCAGGAGAGGCAAAAGCTTTTGATTTGACCATTAATTACTAAAGAATTTCATAAATTTTAATAACACAATAAAAAAAGAGGCTGTTAACAAAATCAGCCTCTTTTTTTATTGTTCTTTTTCCCTAATCACAGTATTAATAATAAATGCATCGGGGAATTCCTGTTTTACTTCATTTAATTTTGTGCCAGCACTATCATAGCTTGCAAATTTACCTATCATGTAACGGGTAAGGCTATCTTTAACAGTTTCAGTAGTAACTAAATTTTGCCACTCTTTTGGTAATATATTTTTGTCAAAAGTACGAGATGATACAAAAAACTGAATTTTATAAATTGTGTCTATTTTGAAAGACAATAATGTGTCTTTTTGAGTTGCAATTTTTACTTTATGTACAACAGTATCAAGCTGTTCTTTTACAACCGGCCTTTTAAATAAAAAAGAATTCGAAATTGTATCGTAAACAAATTCGTCAATGCCAATATTGTGTTTTGAATAATGTAGTCGGCTATCGGCAGAAAACTGTTTCAATTCCCTTTTATCAGCTTTCAGTTTAAATAAAACAGTATCATTCTCATATTCTGAAACAGGAATAATATAAAAGTGTTGTTTGTTATACGATTTAATTTTATGCACATAAGTCAGGTAATAACCGGCAGAATCAATTGTTACTTTCGAAGTAGTATCTGTTGTCATAATTTTAGAAAGATGAATACCAATCATAGCACCGCCATCAGTATATCTTTTTCGCTGGTTAGATACGTAATTTCCTAAAGAATAAACAATTATGGTTTGTTCTGAGCTATCAGCAGGATGCTGTAACTTTTGCATTGGTTGAATTACATGAGGATGCGAGCCAATCACAAAATCAGCTCCGTTCATCAAACAAAAATTAGCCAGTTTTTTTTGAAACTTGTTGGGTAAACGCTGATATTCAGCACCCCAATGCATAAAAACTATTACTAAATCGGACAATGAATCAGTTGCTTTTTTCAGGTCTGTCTTTATCAATGAAGTATCAATTAAATTAACAATTGCAGGTTTTGGAACCGGAATTCCATTGGTGCTATAAGTGTAATTCAAAAAACTAAGCTTAAAGCCATTTTTATTAATTATTAAAGGATATGTTTTAGCCCTTGATAAAGAATCGGCATAAGTGCCCAGATGAGGAATTTTAAGGCTGTCTAAAATCTTTATGGTTCGGTTTATACCCTGCTTTCTCCTGTCGCAAGCATGATTATTAGCTGTAAGCAAACAATTAAATCCGGCATTTTTTAAAGCATATGCTAATTCGTCGGGCGCACTAAATTGCGGATAACCTTTAAACGGCTTTCCTGCCAGCGTTACTTCAAGGTTAGCAACTGCAACATCATAACTTTTTAAAATTGGAGAAACATAACTAAAACACGAATCGTAATTGTGTTTTTTTGTTGCAGAATTAAATGCCGAATTTATTTGCGAATCGTGCTGCATAATATCACCGGCAACAAGTATAGATAGATGCAAAGTATCTGAAAAATCCTTTTTTACAGAATCAAGGGGCTCTTTGCCCAACGAATTACTTTGAGCCTGAAAAAAAACAAGTAATCCGATTAGTGTTAAGTTGACAATTTTTGAAAACATTATTGATGATGTTAATCACTATGTTTCAAACATACATAATAATTCTGCATAATAAAAACAGAACTATTTCATGTTATACCTCCTCGTTCATTATAGTTGTTTGTTTTGCAATAGATTCCTCATGAATAGCTTTAAAAAGCTTAGTGACAAATCTTTCACTTAAATTTCGCTTTAAACCTTTCAAAAGGTTTTTATCAATAATTTCTTCCCATCGAACGGGTTGTAAAATAGTCATTTTATTTTGCTTTTTATACCGTCCAATTAATTCGGCAACTTTCATTCTTTTTTGAATTATATCCATAATATCATTATCAAATTTATCAATTTTAAAACGTAAATCTTCTAATGTTTCCATAGAAATTCCTTTGGGTTTTACCTCACGTAAAACCAGGCTTTCAACAATGATATCAAGCGTTTCCACTGTAACTTGCTGTTTGGCATCGCTCCAGGCTTTATCCGGGTCAGGATGTGATTCAATCATTAAACCGTCGTAATTTAAATCTAAAGCCTTTTGAGAAATACTTTGTATTAATTCACGTTTTCCACCAATATGGCTTGGGTCACAAATCATTGGAATATCAGGCAATTTTCGTTTTAATTCAATTGGGATTTGCCATTGAGGCGGATTACGATAAATACTATGATCGTAACTTGAAAAACCACGATGAATGGCGCCAATTTTCTTCAATCCGGCTTTTTCGAGCCTTTCAATAGCACCAATCCACAGCTCCACATCTGGATTTACCGGATTTTTTACAAATACCGGAATATCAACGCCTTTAAGTGCATCGGCAATTTCCTGCATGGCAAAAGGGTTAGCTGAAGTTCTGGCACCAATCCAAAGCACATCAATTCCGGCACGCAAACTTTCGTAAACATGTTTCACGTTAGCAACTTCAACTGTAGTTAACAAGCCTGTTTCAGCCTTAACTTTTTGCAACCATTCAAGTCCAATATTTCCAACTCCTTCAAATGAACCCGGCCTTGTGCGTGGTTTCCAAATACCTGCTCTAAAAATATTTGTACCTATTTTTTTCAACTCACGAGCTGAAGTTAAAACCTGCTCCTCAGTTTCAGCACTACACGGGCCGGCAATTAATAATGGGTTTCCGTTAACTCCAATATTCCAGTCGTGTAATTTTTTTGTATTGAAATTATTATCTATTGTCATGATATCACTTTTTTTATTTTGTTTGCTTCTTCAATTAATTTAGTTACCGTGCCGTTGTTATTTTTTATAATAGCTTCTTTAAAATCTTGCAATTTGTTAATGTAAGTATCGAGAACCGTTAAAACATTATCGGCGTTTTGCTCAAAAATGGGGGCCCACATTTCTGCCGAACTTTTTGCTAATCTTACGGTTGAATCAAAACCACCACTTGCCAAATTGAAAATATTTTTCTCGTTTTTTTCTTTCTCCAGAACAGTTAATGCAAGTGCAAAAGAGCTGATATGAGAAATATGAGAAACATATGCCGCGTGAATATCGTGGTTTACAGAACCCATATAAACAGGCCTCATATTTAAATATTCATATAATTTACGGGTGGTTTTCAATGCTTCTTCACTACTATCTTCGCAGTCGCAAAGAATTACTGCCTTACCATCGAATAAGCCTGCCTGAGCAGCCCACGGCCCTGTATGTTCAGTTCCGGCCATTGGATGCGCTGCCACATAATTTCCACGTTTTTGATGATATTTTATACGCTCATTTATATTTCCTTTTATAGAACAAACATCAGTAACAACCTGATTTTCAATATTATTTAAAACTTTTGGCAGCAATTTCAAGGTTACATCTGCCGGAATTGCCAAAATAACTAATTCCGATTGTTCAATCATATTTTCAAAATCTAAAACATTATCTACAATTCCTAAATTTAATGCAGTTTGTGCATGAAGTTTATTGTTGTCGTACCCCAAAACCTGCGATGCAAAACCTCTCTTTTTTAAGTCGATGGCCATGGATCCACCAATTAAGCCAAGTCCAATAATTCCTACTTTCATGCTCGTCTTTTCTTTTTAATTAAAAATTGGTTTAAAAAATTATTTAACATCAATTCGTCTGCACAAAGTGAAATGCGTACATATTTTTCGCCATTGCTTCCAAAAACTTTTCCCGGTGTAATGAATAATGAATGGTTGTAAAGTAAATAATCGGAGAATTCTTCGCCTGAATTAAACTCATCCGGAATTTTAGCCCACACAAATAAACCGGCAGTATCTTTATTATATTCACAGTGAAGTAAATCCAATATTCTCCATACAATTTCACGACGTTTTGAATAAATTCCATTTAATTCGGCATTCCATGTTTTTGGTAATTGAAGTGCAGTTATTGCTGCTTCCTGTATGGGTTTATACATGCCCGAATCGAAATTACTTTTTACACGGATTATATGATCAATATTTTGTTTACTTCCGGCAACCATTCCCACACGCCAGCCTGCCATATTGTGCGATTTACTTAATGAATTAAGTTCCAGAATATGGCTTTTGTCAATAGAAGAATTAAAAATACTTATTGGTTTATCATTCAATATTAAACTGTAGGGATTATCATGAACTATAAGGATATTTCTTGATTTAGCCCATTCCACTATTTGAGCAAAATTATTTAAATTACCGTTTGCTCCGGTTGGCATATTTGGGTAGTTTATCCAAATAATTTTACAATTTGGTTTCACAATTTTCTCTAACTCCTCAAGTTCAGGAAGATAGCCATGCTTTTCTTTTAAATTATAATATTGAATTTTAAGATTAAACAATTTAGAAACAGAAGTATATGCCGGATAGCCCGGATTTGGAATTAAAACCTGATTGCCGGGATTGGTAAAAGCCATAGTAATATGCGTAATGCCTTCTTTTGAACCCATTAAAGGAAGAATTTCAGACTCGGCATTTAATTGTACATTGTAAGTTGAAAAATACCACTTTGAAAATGCTAATCTTAAACCATCTAATCCGCGGTATGACTGGTAGTAATTACTGCCCTTGTGCAGTGCAGCTTTTGTCAGGCTGTCCAAAACGTCAGGATGAGAAGGAATATCAGGATTTCCTACACCGAGGTTTAGTATATTGTTTCCCTGCTCATTTAATTTTTTAATTTCCGTAAGTTTTTTAGAGAAGTAGTATTCTTCAACTTTCTCAATTCTGTTTGCAGGTTTAATATTCATAGCTTAATTATTTACAGTTTATTGTGTATTTCTTTTAAAGAATTATCGCCGGACAAATATTCGCCCATAATTATTAATTGATCGGTTAAAGGCTTTATTGCCTGAAACATACCATAGTAGCTTTCTGTATTCGCAATTTGCAAGTCGATATAAAACATGTAATGCCATGGCTCGCCAATTATTGGCACCGACTCTATTTTACTCAGGTCGATATCGTAAAAAGCAATTATGCTTAATATTTTAGCCAAACTGCCCTTTTCATTTGGCAAGGTTAAACAAATAGAAGCTTTATTGAATTCAGTATTGGAGTTTATACCCGGTTTTTCAACCACAAGAAAACGGGTATAATTTTTTTTATTGGTTTCAATGCTTTCTGCTAAAATTTCGAGATTGTAATGTGCAGCTCCTATCTTACTGCCAATAGCACCAATATTCTTAGATTTATTATTACTTATCTCCCTCATACTTAAAGCAGTATCTTCCGATTCCTGTAATTTAATGTGAGGATATTGCCTGAAAAATTTTCTGCATTGATTAATAGCCATGTAATGTGAATGCACTTCAGTTAAATGGGTAATTCTTGTTCCCGGCAAGGCCACTAAATTTTGCTGTATATGCAAATAAATTTCACCGGCTATTTGCAAGCCCGATTCACGTATCAAATTCAGATTAGAATGAATAGTTCCGGAAATAGTATTTTCAACCGCAATAACACCGGCAACAGATTTGCCTAATTGAATACTTTCAATTAAACCGGGGAAAGTGTTATTTGGCAAAATACTAATTTCTCTTCCGTAATAATTATTTGCGGCTTCTTCGTGAAAAGCTCCTTTTATTCCCTGAATACTTATAGTCATTTAGAATTAGGCTTTTTAATGATATACATTTTGAATGTGTTTTTATAAATAAAAAAAGCGCCCCGGGTTTTCCGGGACGCTTTGGTTAATATTTTCAAATTACTAACTTCAAT
>JAADFW010000278.1 GCA_013152655.1 Chlorobiota bacterium | reverse complement strand
ATAATATGGCGTTTCGAGATTATATTGATAAAATTAAGCCAAACTTTGAAAAGGGAGGTAAATTTGAAAAGCTTCATTCAACTTTTGAGGCTTTTGAAAGCTTTTTATTTGTACCCAACAGAGTAACTTTAAAAGGTTCGCATATTCGAGATAATATGGATATGAAACGGGCAATGATAATTGTTGTATTTGCACTTGTCCCTGCTATGCTTTTTGGTATGTATAATGTTGGATACCAGCATTTTCTTTCAATTGGTGTTACAGCAGGTTTTTGGGAAATGTTTTTACACGGTTTTATAAAAGTGTTTCCCATTATTGTAGTTTCTTATGTTTCAGGGTTAGCAATTGAATTTCTTTTTGCACAATTAAGAGGGCATGAAGTTAATGAAGGATTTTTAGTAACAGGAATGCTAATACCTTTAATAGTACCTGTTGATATTCCTTTATGGATGGTTTCAGTTGCTACTATATTTGCTGTAATTTTTGGAAAAGAAGTTTTTGGAGGAACAGGAATGAATATATTAAATCCTGCATTAATTACAAGGGCTTTTCTTTTCTTTGCATACCCGGCACATATGTCAGGTGATAAAGTTTGGATTTCTGGTTTAACTCATGGACAAAATATTGTAAACGGATTCTCAGGAGCTACCCCTTTAGCCGAAGCAGCTTCTGGAAATATGAATCATTTGCCTTCAATTGCTGATATGTTCTTTGGTTTTATTCCCGGTTCTATTGGCGAGACTTCTACATTGGCAATTCTTATTGGTGCAGTTATTTTATTATATACCGGAATAGCAAGTTGGAGAATAATGTTATCAGTATTTGTTGGCGGTTATGTTATGGGAACAATACTGAATATTTTTGCAACACCTACTAACTTATTTATGGCATTGCCAGCATTTGAACAATTATTACTTGGTGGTTTTGCTTTTGGAGCCGTATTTATGGCAACCGATCCTGTTACAAGTGCACAAACCAGAACAGGAAAGTATATTTATGGTTTTCTGGTAGGATTAATGGCTATTTTAATTAGAGTATTAAATCCGGCTTATCCCGAAGGTGTAATGCTTTCAATCTTATTAATGAATGTTTTTGCACCTTTAATTGATCATTATGTTATTGAATCTAATATTAAGAGAAGATTAAAAAGAGCAAAAATTAACGCATAAAAAATTTAATCATGAAGCAAACTAATACATATATATTTGTTTATGCATCTGTTATGGTTATTGCAGTTGCTGCTATTTTGTCTTTTGCAGCCATGTCACTTAAGCCATATCAGGAAAAAAATAGAGAAATAGAGAAAAAGAAATATATTTTGCAATCGGTAAATCTTACAAAAGACCTCGACAAGGCTGATAATAAAGATAAATTTATTGAAAATGAATATAAAAAATATATTACTAATAGTATTGTAATTAACTCAAAAGGAGAGAAAATTGAAGGTGTTGATGCTTTTAGCATAAGTATGAAAGTTGAAATGAGTAAACCTTCCAAAGAAAGAAAACTACCTATTTATATTTGTACATTAGATGATGGTTCTGTTAAATATATTGTTTCTTTAAGAGGAAAAGGATTATGGGGCCCTATTTGGGGAAACCTGGCATTTGATAATGATTTTAATACAATTTACGGCGTGGTTTTCGATCATAAGGCTGAAACACCTGGGTTAGGTGCTGAAATTACTAAAGCCTTTTTTCAAAAGCCTTTTTTAGGAAAAACAATATTTGATGAATCAGATAATTTTACTTCTATTCATGTATATAAAGGTGGGAAAGGTGCTGCTAAAGCTGCAGGTGACCTAAAACATGGTGTTGATGCAATTTCCGGCGGAACTATTACAAGCCGTGGAGTTGAAAGTATGCTTAAAACATGCTTGAGTGATTATAAGAATTATTTTAAAAATCAAAATTTAAATTAAGATGAGCGAATTATTTTCTTCAAAAAATCTTAAATTACTAACAAATCCTTTAAATGATAATAATCCAATTACAGTTCAGGTACTTGGTATTTGTTCTGCTTTAGCTGTTACAGTTAAATTAGAACCGGCAGTTGTAATGACTTTTTCAGTAATGGCTGTTCTTGCTGCTGCAAATGTTGTTATTGCTGCATTACGAAATACTATTCCGAATAGAATAAGGATTATTGTTCAATTAGTGATTATTGCTGCACTGGTTATATTAGTTGACCAAATTCTTAAGGCTTTCTTATATGATGTAAGTAAACAGCTATCTGTTTTTGTTGGATTAATTATTACTAACTGTATATTAATGGGTAGGTTAGAAGCATTTGCCATGGGAAATAAACCTTGGCCGGCTTTTCTTGATGGTATTGGTAATGCAGCAGGATATGGAATTATTCTGGTTATTATTGCATTTTTCAGAGAGCTGTTAGGTTCCGGAACAATTTGGTATTACCCAATTGTTGAAAAATTAGGCCTGTATAAAATAGGATATGAAAATAATGGCCTTATGATTTTGCCCCCAATGGCTTTGATTGTTGTTGGAATAATTATTTGGGTGCAAAGGTCAAAAAATAAAATATTATTAGAATCTAATTAACAAAATAGCATAAGATTATGGAACAAATATTTAATATTTTTGTAAAGTCTATTTTTATAAATAACATGATATTCGCATACTTTTTGGGTATGTGTTCTTATTTAGCTGTTTCTAAAACTGTTAAAACTTCTTTTGGACTTGGTATAGCTGTAATTTTTGTTTTGGGTATCACTGTACCAGTTAACTATTTAATTGAAAACTATTTGCTAAAAGAGGGTGCATTAGCCTGGCTTAGTCCTGCTCTTGCTGATGTTGACCTGGAGTTTTTAAGTTTTATCATGTTTATTGCTGTAATTGCTTCAATGGTTCAATTGTTAGAAATGATTGTTGAGAAATTTGCACCGGCATTATATGCCTCTTTGGGAATTTTTTTACCATTAATTGCTGTTAACTGTGCAATTTTAGGTGGAGCATTATTTATGCAAGAAAGAGAATATGCTTCAATAGCAGAAGCTACTTCATTTGCAATTGGTTCAGGAATTGGTTGGTTTTTAGCAATTATTGGAATTGCCGCAATTCGGGAAAAAATAAGATATTCCAATGTACCGGCTCCATTAAGAGGACTTGGAATAACATTTATTATTACCGGATTAATGGGTATTGCATTTATGAGTTTTATGGGAATTAAATTATAGTTTTAAACAAATACTTAATAAATTTATTGAATATGTTATTAATAGCAACTCAATTTACAGTTATATTAGCCGGAATTTTAGTTTTTTTAGGCGTTATACTTCTTTTAATAATTGTATTACTTTATGCTAAAGCTAAATTAACCCCCAAAGGTGAAGTTCATATAACTATTAACGATGAAAAAGTTGTAACTGTTGATCCCGGTTCTACTTTACTTTCTACTTTAAGCAACCAAAGTATATATTTACCATCAGCTTGTGGTGGTGGTGGAACTTGTGGAATGTGCAAATGTCAGGTTTTTGATGGCGGTGGTGAAATCTTGCCAACGGAAAAAGGATTCTTTACTCGTAAGGAACAACAAAGTAACTGGCGATTAGGATGTCAGGTAAAGGTTAAACAAGATTTAAAAATTGGCGTTCCTAAAGAAGTGATGGGAATTAAAAAATGGGAATGTGAAGTTATTTCAAATAAAAATGTTGCTACCTTTATTAAGGAATTTGTTGTTAAGTTACCCGAAGGAGAAACGCTTGATTTCAGGTCTGGTGGATATATTCAAATTGATGTTCCAAAAATTGAAGTCGATTTTAAGGATATGGATATTGAAGATGATTATAAAGAGGAATGGAAGAATTTTGGAATGTATAATTTGAAAATGAAAAATCCAGAGCCTACCTATCGTGCTTATTCAATGGCTAATCATCCTGCTGAAGGAAATATTGTTATGTTAAACATTAGAATTGCTACACCTCCATGGGATAGGGCAAAAGGAACATTTAAAAATGTTAATCCGGGAATTTGTTCTTCTTTTATTTTTTCAAGAAAGCCTGGTGATAAAGTTATGATATCAGGGCCCTATGGTGAATTTTTTATAAAAGATACTAATAATGAAATTATGTTTATTGGTGGTGGTGCCGGAATGGCTCCAATGCGTTCACATATTTTCCACTTATTTCATACTGTAAAAACCGGAAGAAAAGTAACATTCTGGTATGGTGCACGTTCAAAAAGAGAAATTTTTTATGAAGAACAATTTAAGGAAATTGAGAAGAATTTTCCAAATTTCTCATTTCATATAGCTCTATCGGAACCTAAAGAAGAAGATAACTGGAAGGGTTACACAGGATTTATTCATCAGGTAATTATGGATGAATATTTAAGTAAGCATGAGGAACCTGAAGATATTGAGTATTACTTATGCGGCCCGCCTATGATGAACGATGCCGTAAACAAAATGCTGTACGATTACGGGGTTCCAAGGGAAATGATTGCCTTCGACGACTTTGGAAGTTAAAATGTTAAAGCCTCGATTTTTCGAGGCTTTTTTAATTTGAAGAAAATGAATAGAAATCAAATTTTAAGTATAGTAGCAATTCTATTATTAGTAGGATTGTTTTTTTTCAAATCTATTTATAACAAAGTGCCTTATATTTCTAATTCTGGATATATACAAGGTACAACATATCATATTACTTATCAAACTAAAAAAGATTATCAATATCAAATTGATTCAATATTGCATCAATTCGATTTATCACTTTCTACATATGTTCCTAATTCAATTATTTCAAGAATAAACAAAAGCGACACAGCAGTTTTAATAGATTCTTTTTTTACTACATTCTTTAATGTTTCAATGGAAATATCAGCTCAAACTAATGGAGCATTTGATATTACAGTTGCTCCACTTGTAAATGCATGGGGATTTGGGTTTACCAATAAATCAGATATTGATAGCCTTTTAATAGATAGTTTAATGAAGTTTGTTGGGTATAAAAAAGTTAAATTGGAAGATGCAAAAATTATTAAGGAATTTCCGGAGATTATGTTAGATGGCAATGCTATTGCTCAGGGACAATCTGTAGATGTAATTGCTGATTTTTTTAATAAACTAAACATTAATAATTATTTGATTGATATTGGTGGTGAATTGCGTTCAAAAGGCATTAATCCTGAAGGGAATATATGGCGTATTGGAATTGATCAACCTATTGAGAATTCTGATGAATATAACAGGCAATTACAAGCCGTTATTGATGTAAGTAATAAAGCGTTGGCTACTTCAGGAAATTATCGAAAATTTTATATAAAAGATGGGATAAAATATGCTCATACAATTGATCCTAAGTCAGGTTACCCTGTTATTCATAATTTACTAAGTGCTACTGTAGTTACTAATAAATGCATTTATGCTGATGCATACGCAACTGCATTTATGGTAATGGGAGTTGAAAAATCAAAGCAATTTTTGGATAAATATAAAAGTATTGATGCTTATTTAATTTATACAGATTCAACTGGGAATTATAAGACTTACATTACAAATGGCTTGAAAGAATTAATAGAAAAGCCGTAAATATCGTATATCTAATTTTTCTTAATACTTTCAATTGGAGGCGTAACTTTCTTTTTCAATGATAGATTAGCTTTACTTTCTTCTTTTTTGAGAAGTCTTTCAATGTTTTTCTGATGTGTAAATAGAAGTAATACAGAAATTATTAAAGAAAAGATTACTAATGATGTGGTAGTTGTTTCAAACACTACAATAATTAAAATAGGGAAAGAAAAACCTGCAACCATTGAACTAAGTGATACGTATTTTGAGATTAAAAGAGTACAAACAAAAATACCCATTGAAATAAGAGCTGCAAGAGGGTGAATTGCGACTATAATTCCCATAAGAGTAGCTACTCCTTTACCTCCTTTAAACCCAACATAAATAGGAAATATGTGTCCAATTAAAGCAGCAATTCCCAATAATAATTGAAAATTAATAAAATCACCTGTTTTAGGAATATAATAGCTGCTTAAATATATTAGCTGGATAGCAGCCCATCCTTTAAAAATATCGAAAAAGAAAACGGGAATACCTGCTTTTATACCTAAAACTCTAAACGTATTTGTTGCCCCGGCATTTCCACTACCAAAATTCCGGATATCAATTTTATAAAAGTATTTGCCAATCCATACGCTTGATGGGATAGAGCCTATAAGATAGGCTAATATCAATAATACAATGTTTCCAATTATGTGCATTTCAATAAAAAATGTAACAATTACCACATGCAAATTAGCGAATTAATTGATATTCGACAAATATGTATTTTAGTGTTAATTGTATTTGGTTGACTAATAGTTTATTAATTGATAATTTTTTTAATAAAAAAAACTCCTGAATTTAATTCAGGAGTTTTAATAATAAAATAAAATATAAGCTATTCTTTTAATGCAGCTTGAGCAGCAGCTAATTTTGCAATTGGCACCCTGTAAGGAGAACAACTCACTTCATTTAATCCAATTTCATGACAAAATTCAACTGATTCCGGATCTCCGCCATGTTCACCACAAATACCTATATGGAAATCAGGCTTAACTTTTCTGGCTAATTCAACTGTTTGCTTCATTAATCTACCAACACCTACTTTATCAATGGTTTGGAAAGGGTCTCTATCATATATTCCTTTGTCAACATATAATTGTAAAAATTTACCTGCATCATCACGGCTGAAACCACATGTCATTTGTGTAAGGTCGTTAGTTCCAAAGCTAAAAAAATCACATTCTTTAGCTAATTCATCAGCGGTTAATGAAGCACGAGGTACTTCAATCATAGTCCCAATTTTAAAGTTTACATTTTCAGCCTTTAACTCTTTGGCTACTTTTAATACTACCTCTTTTAAAATTGTATATTCTTTCACATTTCCAACAAGTGGAATTTCAATCCAAGGTTGAGCACCCTTCACATTTTGTGCTGCTTTAAAAATAGCTCTGGCTTGCATTTCGGAAATTTCAGGGTATATTACTCCTAATCTACATCCTCTGAACCCAAGCATTGGATTGAATTCATGAAGGTCTTCAATGGTTTGTTTTAAATGTGAAACCGAAACCCCGACTTCTTTGGCAACTTTTTCAATATCTGCTTCTTCCTTTGGCAGGAATTCATGCAAAGGTGGATCTAATAAACGTATAATAGCCGGTTTTCCTTCAAGAACATTAAATATACCTTCAAAATCCTTTTGTTGGAATGGTTCAATTTTATCTAATGCTTTTTTACGTTCGTCTATGTTTTCTGAAACAATCATTTCTCTAACTGCATTAATTCTTGATTCTTCAAAAAACATATGCTCGGTTCTGCAAAGGCCTATTCCTTCTGCTCCAAATCTAACTGCTGTTGCAGTATCTTCAGGTGTATCTGAGTTGGTTTTAATTATAAGCTTTTTATACTTATCAGCCCAGTTCATCAATGTTTCAAAATGCCCGGTTAAAGCTGGTTCAACAACCGGTATCTTACCTCCATATATATTTCCTAAAGAACCGTTTAATGAAATAAAATCGCCTTCTTTAAAAACTTCTCCGCCAATTGTCAGGGTTTTTGCACTTTCGCTAATTTTTGCATCACTACATCCGGCAATACAGCATTTACCCATGCCTCTGGCAACAACAGCAGCATGTGAAGTCATTCCTCCGCGTGTGGTTAATATTCCTTGTGCAGCATCCATACCCATTAAATCTTCCGGCGAGGTTTCAACTCTTACAAGAATAACTTTTTCGCCATTTTGATTTTTATCATAAGCTTCTTGTGCATTAAAAACAACTGAACCTACAGCAGCCCCAGGTGAGGCCGGTAATCCTTTACCTAATATTTTTGTCTTTTTCTCAGCATTTGTATCAAATTGCGGATGTAGTAACTGATCAATTTGCTCAGGCAAAATACTTAAAACAGCTTCTTTTTCTGTTATTAAGCCTTCCTCAACTAAATCAACAGCAACTTGAACAGCAGCTGCAGCGGTTCTTTTTCCATTTCTCGTTTGCAGCATATATAATTTACCTTCTTCAATAGTAAATTCCATATCCTGCATATCTTTATAATGTTTTTCCAGAATTTGACTATATTTCAGAAGCTCATTATACAGTTTTTCATTTTGCACTTTTAATGTTGACATTGGATTTGGTGTTCTAATTCCGGCTACAACATCTTCACCTTGTGCATTCATTAAATATTCACCATAAAAAACATTGGCTCCTGTACTGGGGTCTCTCGAAAAGCAAACTCCTGTTCCTGAAGTTTCACCTTTATTTCCATAAACCATAACTTGAACATTAACCGCAGTTCCGTTTATTTCTTTCGGAATATTATTCAGTTTTCTATATATTATTGCTCTATTATTATTCCATGAACTAAATACTGCTTCAATACCCATTTTTAATTGATCATATGGATCTTGAGGAAAATCTATGCCTTTTTCTTTACGTACTAATTTTTTGTATGCTTTAACAACATTTTGTAAATCAGATGCATCCAGGTCAGTATCAAACTCAACGTGTTTTGATTCTTTAATTATATCTAATTCTTTTTCAAATAAAGCACTATCAATATTCATTACTACATTGCCAAACATTTGAATGAAACGTCGATAAGAATCCCAGGCAAATCTTTCATTTTGAGTTTTTTTAGCTAAACCTAAAACAGATTTATCGTTTAAGCCAAGATTTAAAACAGTATCCATCATTCCGGGCATAGATATAGCTGCTCCAGACCTAACTGAAACAAGAAGTGGGTCTTCGGTATCACCAAATTTTTTACCCATCTTTTCTTCAACCTTTAACATATGAGATTTATAATCTTCAATTATTTCATTGGGTAGTGATTCTCCCCATTCGTTATAATATGCCTGACAGGCATCAACCGAAACAATAAATCCCGGAGGAACAGGAATATTAAGTGATGTCATTTCGCATAAGTTAGATCCTTTCCCCCCTAAAAGGGCTTTCATTGAAGCATTACCTTCTTCAAAATCGTAAACATATTTTTTACTCATCTTGTTTTATATTAAATTGTGTATATATGAATTTTTTAATTTTATTTTGGGAATACAAAAGAAAAAAAATTATCCGAATAAATAAAGAGGAATTAACAATAAAGTCATTATTGATTATTTTAAGTAAAAGGTTAAAAGACATTTTATTAAATATAATTATCAATTATAATAATCTTTTTAAAACTTACAATCTGATTCCAATAATTAGTACATCGTCAATTTGTTCATTATTTCCCTTCCAATTCTCAAATGCTTCTATTATTTGTTTTTTTTGTTCTATTATTGGAAGGTCGTGAACATTAACCAATAAGTTTTTTAGTCTTGTACTTTTGTATCTTTTATTATCCGGGCCCCCAAACTGGTCGGCAAACCCATTGGTAAACATGTAAAGTACATCTCCTTGTTTAAATTTGATTTTTACTCTTGAAAATTGCGTAATTATTTCATTGTCCTGGCCTATAGCTCTTTTATTTCCTTTTAATTCATTTAGCTTATTATCCTGAATAAAATATGCAGTGCTATTTGCTCCTGAAAAAATAATTTCTTTTCTGTCTCTGTCAATTCTACAGAAAGCAATATCCATATCATTGTTTTGTTCTATTTCAAGCTGAGTATTTTTTATCGACCTTTCAAAATTTCTACTAACTTCTTCAAGTATAAAAGGTGGGTCAAACGAGTCAATTTCATTCAAAGTTTGGTTTAATAAATTGTGCCCTATTAATGACATAAAAGCACCCGGTACACTGTGTCCTATACAATCAGCAACAGCAATAAATATTTTTCTTGATTTTCTTGAATACCAGAAAAAATCTCCACCAATACTTTCTTTCGGTTTCGAAAAAACAAATGAATTTGTAAATATTTTTGCAAGGTCGCTTTCATTTCTTAAAATAGCATTTTGTACATTTTTTGCATATTTAATATTACTTTCAATATTACTATAAGCACTACTTAACAGCTTAGACCTGTCAGCATAGTTTTCTTTAAGAATCACATTTACTCTTTTAAAATAGCGCACTCTTAATAAAATAATTAAGTATATTGTACCTGCAACAGCAAGCAATAGGAGTATATAAAACCAGATTTGCCTGTAGAGTGGTGCCTCAATTTTAAATTTTTGTATTGCTATATTACTTTCTTTACCTGATGAATCATAACATTTTACTAAAAACTTATAATTACCCGGCAATAAATTTGTATATGTGGCAATTCTTGAATCAATTGATTTTTGCCAACTTGTATCAAAATTTTCAAGTTTATATTTAAAAACTAATTCATTCTGATTAGAAAACTTTATTCCTGTAAACTGAAAACTAATATAATTAATTTCAGATGGAAAAATCAAATAATCAGGGAGTTTGGTTTCTTCATTTATATAATCTGAAAAATTCAAATAATTAAATGCTTTGTTATACAACAGAATATTTTCAATAAAACACTTAGGTGCTGCTGTTGATGGAATTGATAACTGTGGATTTATCTTTATTAATCCATTTGTTGAGTTAAGCCAAATATCATCATCTTTATTTTTGTAACTGGCATTTGTTGCATTCTGAAAATTAAAATAATAATTGTCAGTATAGTTAAAAAACTTGTTTGCATATTGATCATATTTTTGTAATCCTGATTTTGTGATAATCCAAATATTATCAAAATTATCAATTTCAATTGTCAATATATTTTTGGTTAGTAATCCTTCATTCAGGCTTATATTTTTAAAAAAAACTCCATTATATTTATATATTCCATTTTTTTCAGTAGCAATCCAAATATTATTTTGTGAATCACTTGCTATTGCTTTTATTATTTCATTGGAGATTTCCTGATTATTTTCAAAATATTGTAATTCTTTATCATTCCACATTAATAAACCACTATTTTTTGTTCCTATCCAGATGTTTTGATATGCATCTTTATATAAGCTATTGAAATTATCAGTTGGCAACTGTAAATTTTTAATTAAATATTTAAAAGTACCGGTAATAATTTTTTTTGTTCTTCTTTTCCTATACGGCTTTTTAAGATATGAATAAAAAGTTATTCCTGTATCATTTGCTGAAGTCATCCAAATATTGTGATTTGCATCCTCGCAAAAAGAGGAGAGGTTGTTGAAATAATAACCATCTTTTTTATTAAAAGATATAATTTTATTTGTTTTATGCTCAATTCTGTATAAACTATTAATATTTTGTAGCCCTACCCATAAATTTTGTTTTGAATCTTTGTATAGTTTACTTATTGATAAATGTGGAATTATATAATTCTCTTTAGTTAATTCTGTATTTATTTTCCATTTAATTAAACCCGTTGAAGTGCCTAACCATACACTGTTATCTTTATTGACAACAATAGATCTTATTGTTAATTTTTGCAGTTCATTAGATGGATAAAACTGAAATTCTTTTAAACTGTTTTCAATTAACCCGTTATTTGTTCCAATCCATATATTATTTTCAAAGTCATTTATAATAGTATTTATTCCTGTTGTAAAAACAGGATTATTATAATAATCTATTCCCAATTCATTCATTTTTAATAAAGATGTGTTGGTATTTCCCCAAAAGTTTTCAGCATTATCATTTAAAATGTGAAAGTATGGTAATGATTTACTTGAAGCTAACTTATTTAAAATTAGTTTGTCAGTAGATTTTAAAATATATAATCCATTTTTAGAGGCAATTAAATATCCAGTTTCTGAATGAGGAGTGATAGAATAGAATATATTTGGAATAATTGATTTCTTTGATTTAGGAACTCTTTTATAAGAAAATTTATCTGGAAAATAAATGTCTGATAAAAGTAACAATCCTGAATTTGTTGCTACTAAAATATGCTCATTGTTTGTTAGGTATATATCATTAATTTCATTGCTTTTTGTATTTATCTTGTCAAACGAATATTTATTTGCAATTGTATCTGTGGCAAATGGATTAAAACTGTATAGCCCGTCGCCATATGTTGCAATCCACAT
>JAADFW010000277.1 GCA_013152655.1 Chlorobiota bacterium | reverse complement strand
TACACTATCAATTCCCGACGCAACAGCATCTTCAATGGTTACGTCATTTATTATTGGCGTTTCGCGCACTACATAAGTTACCGGTTTTTTTAATTGCTGAATTAAAACCTTGTCGAAAACTGATTCGCCGGCATTATCAGCAAGGTAAAGAATGTTTTTTGCAGAAGAAAGTTGCTGTTCAAATAATTTATAATCAAAAATTGCAAAATCCTGTATTAATATTTTTTTCAAGTCTTTTGCCAAATCGAATTCCTTGTCCATTCCAAAATCAACAACATTCCCGGCTATAGCAATACGAATTGCCGTTAATAATTTGTTTTCTGAATTGTCAATCAATTTATACAATACAGGAAGCATTGATTTTGCATGTTCAATACTTTCCTCTTTTACCTTTTTATAAGGATCCTCTACACCGGTTACTTCTCTAATATTACTATAAATAAAAGCACCTGCCTGTGCAGGCGTATTTTGCATAGGTATCTCTTCAATCATTTTACCGGTATGTTCTAATAATTTTTTTATTGCTTTATTATCCGTGGTTGCTAAACGGGCAGCACTCAAGGTTTGTCGCATAAAACAAGGAATACAATCAAGGTAGGTTTTCATTCAAAAAAAAGGTTATTGTTTAACAGCTTTTAAAAGTCGTACATAATTCTTCATAAAAAAATATTCTTCAAAATGGTCGAAATTATGTTGTCTCAAAATTTCCCGCCAATCTTTTTCAATAAAATCAAAAGCATATTTACATTCTATAGTTTTAAAAATAAACCTATAAAAAGGAGGCATTTCGGCCATATTAAATTCAGCAAAATCAAGAATAAAAAAAACACCACCCTGTTTCAAATTATTTTTTGCATTCTCAATAATAATATTTCGTATTTCGTGTGGAAAACCATGAATAACAAAGCTTATAAAAACTATATCATATTTTTCATTCATTGTAAAAGGCTGGTCAATTCTTTGTTTTTGGAAAATTACATTCTGAAATTCAAAGCAATTCTTCATAAACTGATTTTGCATGGCTTCAGAATTATCAATTCCAACAATAGTTCCATTATCACCAAGGTATTTATGCATTATGCACGAATTTCTGCCTGTTCCACAACCTAAATCTAATATTTTATCGCCTGGTTTAATGTGCATTAATTTAATAGCTGCTTTTATAAAACCTTTGTACAGGCCAAAAGAGCCAACATTCATTATCTTATCGTAATTTCTTGAAATTAAGGGTGTTAATTCTACTTTTGAGTCGGGATATAATTTTTTCATTTTTGTAAAGTCTATTTTATAGTTGTTTTTAATATTCCATCAGCAATGGTAAATAATTTGTATTCTTTAGGTGCATTAATTAATTCATCTTCAATCCAATGGAGTTGTTTTTCAATTATGACGACAGCTTGTTCAGTTTCCTGAATTGAAATTACTATAGGTATAAAAAATTTATTTATCATTCTAATATTTTTACCAAACTGCATTGAAACCAACACATTAACATTTTTACTTTCTAAGAATTTAATTATTGCCTCTCCTTTAGGTTTTAATCCATGTTCTACATTCTCGTCAATTGACTTAAAAGCATTTATTACTTTTTCAATAAAAACTAATTTTCCATTATCAGTTTTATAAAAATGATATTCTTCAGCATCACCGAAATGCTTTTCCATAAATTCTCCTTTTTTATTAACAGCAAAGGCAAATACAATGTCTTTCATTTTACATTCATTTTATGTTATTGAATAAGTTTTTATCATTTGAAAACTCATCAATTTATAACTTTCTGTTCTTGTAATTCAAAAGTGTTATCAGATTTATCTTTCACAAACAACAAATCATGACTATTTCTTTTTATTCTAATACTTTTATATCTGTTTGCTAACGCTTTGTGAAATATTTCTTCTCTATTTTTTACTGTAATACATATATGGTTATATAATATTTTAGAAGGCTTATTTGATATAAATAATTCAAATGATAATTTCGCATTTCTAACAACATTTACTGTAATTGCACTATTTTCACTAAATATTTCATTGGCTGATTCTTTATTAATTACAAATTTTCTGATAAATTTCATATTAAGAATTTCACCATAAAATTTAATTATATCCTCAGGATATTTAATGCTCAGTGCAATATGGCCTAACTCCATTGTAATTCATTTAGCTTGTTTTCCTGATAAGCTTCGTAGGCTTCTTTTACCGTCATTTCACCGGCACCCACAAAAGTTTTAATACCTGCTTTTTCTAAAACTGTAGCAGCATTGCCACCCGGGCCATTTCCGGTTACTAATATTTTAGCACCCAGTTCAAATAATTTTTGAGATGTTTGCGGGCCGGCACCATGTGCCTCTTTTTCAATTTCTCTGTTATCATAATTAAAAAATTCATTATTTTCCTCATTATAAACCAAAATATATTCTGTTCGCCCAAAACGAGGGTCAATTTTTGAATCCCAATTTATTCCTTTTGTTGTAAATGCTATTTTCATAATTTATAAGTTTTTATGTTTTCTTAATTTTCAATCAATTCTAATATTCTATTCCAGCATTCTTTTAATTTTTCGTAAAAATATTCTTTATCATATTCAACAATTGTTTTACCCGAATGAATGGCTTTAATAAAAATTTCATCATAAGGTAAGCTTGCAATATGTTCAATATTTTCTTCCTGTAAATAATCAATTATTTCTTGTGTTTTTGCATAATTTAAATCGTACTTATTTATAATACAGCCGGCTTTAATACTAAATTTTTTCACCAAAGTATATACACGTCTTAAATCATGTATGCCGGAAACAGTTGGTTCAGTAACTAATAAAACATAATTTGCACCCGACAGAGATGAAACCACCGAACAACCAACACCAGGAGAGCCATCTATCAATACATATTTTTTATTGTCAGTTTTTGCTAACTGTTTTGCTTCATTTTTAACTTTTGCAACCAGTTTACCCGAATTTTCAGCACCAATTCCTAACCTGGCATGAACCAGCTTGTTGTTAATACGCGTATTTGATATTTGCCAAAAACCAACATTTTGCTCTTCCATAATAATGGCCTTTTCAGGACACACTTTTTCACAATAACCACATCCTTCACAATCTAAAGGCTTAATT
Source organism: Chlorobiota bacterium (assembly GCA_013152655.1). Lineage (GTDB taxonomy): Bacteria > Bacteroidota > Bacteroidia > Bacteroidales > B39-G9 > JAADFW01. Next base: position 9,099 of record JAADFW010000277.1, on the reverse strand, counting down.
ATATGTTGATTATTTATTACAGGTATTGCATTAAAACGGCAAACATTTGCACAAATTCCGCAATTAGTACACAATTCAGGGTCAATTTTGGCAAGTAAACCGCTATAAAAATCTTCTGATTTTATTTTTTCCGGTTGCATTAATAAATGCATATCGGCCGCATCAACATCACAATCGGCCAAAACCAAGTCTTTTCCTCCTAAATATGCCAATGAAGCTGTAATTGAAGTTTTACCGGTTCCTCCTTTTCCTGATATAACTACTATTTCTTTCATTAATCAACTTTTAATTCATTTATGAGGAATGACTTTATCTTTTTTAGTTCAACGGCAAATTCAGGTACTTTTGAATATATTTCTTCACCACTTGAATAAAGCTCAGCAATTTCCCTTTTGTTTGGAATATTGGCAATTATTTTAATTTTTTGGCTATCACAATAATCTGAAATCAATTTATTATTACTATCACTACGATTTACAACTACTCCAAAATCTTTATTTAACTCACGCATGGTTTCAACAGCTAATTGCAAATCATTTAAGCCAAATGGTGTTGGTTCAGTAACTAAAAATACAAAATCAGCATTTTTAGTTGCTTCAATTACCGGGCAAGAGGTACCTGGTGGCGAATCATAAATTTTCAGAACTTCTTTGCCAAAATTATTCTCAACAAAATTATTCGTTTCTTTAATTAACGGAACGGCTTGCTCCTGTCCAATTTCCAAACGACTTTCCACAAAATTTAATTTATCGGTTTTAAATTGCTTTAAAACACCCATTTTCTGTTTTATCATTGGCAATGCTTCTTCAGGACATAATTCTGAGCAAGCATAGCAACTATGGCATAATTCAGGAAACACTAAAATCATTTCACCCAATTGGATTACAGCATGGTAATTACATGATTTTTGACAAATTCCACACAGTGTGCATTTATCTTCAATCCATTTTGGAATCATTTTAAACTTATCCTCTTCAAGTATTTCATCCAGGTTTAAAAACAAGCCTGAATTTGGTTCTTCCACATCTAAGTCAGTTAAAACAACTTCAAACTCCTTGCTTAAATATTTTGCTAAATTAGTTGACAAGGTAGTTTTTCCGGTTCCTCCTTTACCGCTTGCTATAGCAATTTTCATTTATTCCTCATTTATTAAAATTATTACTTTAACCAACCTATTTTAAAACTAATTATCACATTGATTTTTGCTTACTGATAATTGACTATTTAAATGCTGTTCTACTAATTTCCAGGGTGATTCTTCATTACCACTCGTTAAAACTTCAATTTTATTTTGAGTAAAAAGATCGATAGCTGTTTGTCCTATACCTCCGGCAATAAGTGTATTTACACCTATTTTAACTAAAAACGCAGGATAACTACCCGGCTGATGTTCAGGAGGTTCAATATATTGTTCACTAATTACCTTATTGTCAATAGTTTTAATTATGGCAAATTTTTCACAATGTCCAAAATGTTGAGTAAATGCACCATTTACAGTTGGTACTGCATATAATTTCTCTATCATATACTATATTTAAAAATATTAATGTGTAAATACTTAGGCTTTGTAATAAAACGCCAGACAGAAAGTTTTCCTGCCGGCACTTCTTAATAATTATTGTTACTCGCTTATTATTTTATAAGGATCCCAAATGACTAAGATTAATGCACCGTTTTTTGATTTATAAGGGCCATGTTCTTCACCGGAATAAAAAATTTGATATGATCCGGAAGTAAAAATTTCTCCTTTGCTCTCGTATTCTCCTTCAAGAACAAAATGCTGTTCTGTTGTCAGATGTGAATGTGGTTCCATTGAAAATCCCGGCGGCAACCTTAACAATATAGTTTTTGCCGAATTTTCATCTCGCAATGTTTTCTTTTTTGTGCCTTGGGGATAACCTTCAGCATCTTCCCAATTTAATTCATTAAATAAATTAACTCTTTTGTTCATAACAATAATTTTAGAAAAGGGTGACAAATTAGTAGTTATATTCAAATCTTTTCAACATAAAATTTATTCTACTAATTAGTATATAAAAATACAACCATTTATCACCCGTATTAATTAACTTATTAATTTTTAAATAAACTTAATTTATTGCATATTAATGCTTTAAAAGTTCTTCTCTAATCATAGTATGTCCACAATCAGGACATTTTAATGTGGTACATTTAACACCCTGTTGGTGTTCAATCTTTTTTCCACATTTAGCACAAACACAGTAACCACCCGGGCCAAAACTGCCTCCTTTGTTTCTTCCTTTTCCACCACCGTTTCCAAGTCCTTTTCCGCTACCTGATAATCTTGAATTTCGCATAACTAAAAGTGTTTTTTTTTATTAATACTCATCAGAAATTTAGGATTTTGACAATTATTCAATTGAATCATTTTTTCTATTCAATTTGGACAATTGGCTTTCAAGATTAGTTAACTGATCTTTTAAAATCCTTATCTCATTTTCCAGTAAGGTTTCTTCAGACACATTTGAAAAACCATAACCATGTCTAAAGCCGGTATTGTGACGAGCACCATACACAAAACCCCTTCCATAACCATTGCCATAACGGGCAAAATTGTTTTCAAAACCCGGACGAGAATTTCCTGTACAGAATCCCATCCTCCTTCCTGTCATTGGGCCTTCACAATTGGGCCCTGTTTTATCACCTCTTGGCATTTTTACCTCCTTTTTAAAAGTTATTACTTAGCAGCATTTACCATGTCCGAAACCACCTGCCAGATTAACTAAATTTGTTGAATGACAAACAGGACACTCGGTAAATGCTGTTTTAATATTAATATTGAACATATGTCCACAATCAAAACAACGTATAATGTTTTTTCTAAAATGAATATTGCCTCCTTCAATCGTTAATATTTTTCCATTCACTAAAAGACCAGCAATTTTCTTCCTTGCTTTTTCAATTAACCTTGTAAATGTCGGGCGTGATATTTCCATCTCTTCAGCAGCTTCAGATTGTGACAACCCAATATAATCAGCCAATCTAAAAGCCTCATATTCATCAAGACTCAGAGTAATCCTGTCTAAAAATTTACCACCTACACCCATTGGCTTAAATTCTGTAAAAATGGGTGGCTTATGAACTATTCTGCTCTTTTCAGGACGCGACATTGTTATTGTTTTTAAAAATTACAATGCAAATTTAATGAACATATGTTCATTAAGCAAATATTTTATGATTTATTTTACTAAAAACAGGGAGTTTCATTACTTGCACTAAATATGTAGAAATTAATACTTAGTGGATATTTTATTAGTTAAATACTATGCTTATAACAACCATCGGTTTGGCTATGCGTTGTTTGGGATTTTGAAACGATTAACTTTCAATTTATCATCAACTTTATTTAGTGCTATAAACTTAAATTTTAACCCGTTACCCAAATTACGTATAGCCTTTGTTAGGTGCTGGGCTTTCTTCATTTCTTCCATTTCTTTCAATTTTGTTAGCATCTTTCTCAGCGTTGGCAAAGACATACTTATTGACAAGTTTTGGTCGTGCGGTGGGTTTTCCGAGCGACTTGGCATCCTCCCTACGGAACGGGCATGTGTGTATGGCTTTAGCGTGGGCTTATTCATTTGTTAACTCGTTTGCAATTAATTCAGCTTGTTTTAATACGGTTTCTGTTGCCAGTTTTTGCATATCCGGTGGATAGCCATATTGTCTCAAAGTCCGTTTTATTATAACTTTCAATTTTGCTCTTACGCTCTCTTTTATTGTCCAGTCAATTGATGCGTTTGCTTTTACTCTTTCGGTCAAGATTACTGCAAGTTCTCTTAATTTGTCTTTTTGCATTAACTCTCTTGCACTTTTATTGTCCGCTACTGCTGTATAAAAAGCATATTCAAAGTCAGTTAAGCCAAGTGCTTTGGCTTCGCTATCCATATTTACGATTTCCTTACTCAATTTAATGAGCTCGTCCATCACTTCGGCTGCTGTCAATATTTTGTTGTGATATTTTTTAATAGCATTTTCGAGCATTTCCATTAGTGTTTTACTCTTAACCAGATTCTTTTTAGAGCGAGATTTGATTTCATCATTCAAGAGTTTCTTCAAAACTTCCAATGCAACATTTTTATGTTCCATTCCTTTTAATTCCAAAAGAAATTCTTCTGATAGAATAGAAATGTCAGGTTTTTTAATTCCTGCTGCATCAAAAATATCAATTACCTGTTCGGAAATTAAAGCCTTATCAATAACTTGGCGGATTGTAGTTTCAATTTCTTCATCTGTTTTTCCTGAGCCTGTTCCGTCAAATTTTGCCAACCGTGCTTTTACTGCCTGAAAAAATGCAACTTCATCTTTTACATCCATTGCCTGCTCGTGTGGAATGGCAATTGCAAAAGCTTTTGAAAGTGCTGTTACTTCATTTATGTATCTTTTTTTACCATCTTCTAAACTCAAAATGTGTTCTTCTGCTGAAAGAATCATTGAAAGTTTTTTTGATGTATTGGCTTCAAAATATTCTTCATAAGCAAAGCCGTAAAACATATTTGAAACTATTTCTAATCTTTCCAACATCAATTCAACTGCTTGTTCCTGTAAAATAGCCGGGTCGCCTTTTCCTCCTGAATCCGAGTAAAAAGAGAGTGCCTTTTTTAAATCAGAAGCTATTCCCAAATAGTCAACTACTAATCCACCCGGTTTATCTTTGTAAACTCTGTTAACCCTTGCAATTGCCTGCATCAGATTATGACCTCTCATTGGTTTATCAATGTACAAGGTATGCATACTTGGAGCGTCAAAACCAGTAAGCCACATATCACGAACAATAACCAATTTTAGTTCATCTTCGGGGTCTTTCATTCGGTCGGCTAATACCTTTCTTTGTTGCTTTGTAGTGTGATGCTTGGCAATTTTGGGTCCGTCTGAACTTGCAGATGTCATTACAACTTTTATAACGCCTTTGTCCAAATCAGCTGAATGCCACTGTGGTCTTATTTTTATGATTTCTTCATAAAGGTCGGCTGCAATTCTTCTTGACATTGAGACAATCATTCCTTTACCGTCAAAAACTTCCTGTCGTGCTTCAAAGTGGCTTACAATATCTTTAGCAATATTTTTAACTCGGTTTTCACTACCTATTAATGCCTCAAGTTGTGTCCATTTGGCTTTTGCCTTCTGTGTGTCGGTTAAATCTTCCTGCTTTAAATCTTCTTCCAATTCTTCAACAAGTTGTTTACCTTCCTCGCTTAAATTCACTTTTGCCAAACGACTTTCATAATAAATGCGAACAGTAGCTCCATCTTCTACTGCTTGGGCAATATCATAAACATCAATGTAATTTCCGAAAACAGCAGGTGTATTTACATCGGTGCTTTCAATGGGTGTTCCGGTAAAGCCAATATATGTTGCATTTGGTAAAGCATCGCGCATATATTTTGCAAAACCGTATTTTATTGCTCCTGTTTCTTTGTCTAACTTAGCTTTAAATCCGTATTGTGTTCTATGTGCTTCGTCTGCTATTACAACGATATTTTCTCTTTCCGACAAGGTTTCATAAACATTACCTTCTTCGGGTTGAAATTTTTGAATGGTTGAAAAAATGACACCACCCGAAGCCACTTTTAATTTTTCTTTTAAATCTTCTCTGTTTTCAACTTGCTTGGGTTCTTGTCTTAAAAGTTGAGTTGATGCTGCAAATGTATCAAACAACTGGTCGTCCAAATCGTTACGGTCTGTGATTACTAAAATTGTTGGATTATCCAAAGCCAAAACTATTTTACCTGTAAAGAAAACCATTGAAAGTGACTTACCGCTTCCTTGTGTATGCCATACAACCCCACCTTTTCTATCGCCTTTAGGTTGTGATTTAACTCCTGCTACTCCATAACTCTCAGGTGATTCCTGCACTAAGTTCCCCTCCCGGGAGGGGTTCGGGGTGGGTTCCCTACCGACCAAATCATCTTTATTCTCTTCTATCCAAAATTGAATGGTGCGTAATATATTATTAATGGCCTTTTTTACTTCCAAGTCGTCAAATCTCAAAAATCTAACGCCCAATGATTCAAGTCGTTTTTGTCTGATAATATCTTTTTTGTGTGCTTCTTCTGAATCATGACTATCGCCATCAATTTCTATGGCAAGCATTAAATCCTTACAATAAAAGTCCACAATATATTTGTCAATGGGTCTTTGCCTGTCAAAATCGAAGCCCAACATTTTTTTCTGTTTCAATTCGTTCCAAAGTAATACTTCGGAAAGTGTCATATTTTTCCGGAGTTTCTTTGCCAGTTCTTTGAGTTTTGGGTTATATGGGAGGATTTTTCTTTTTAACCCACCCCCAGCCCCTCCAAGGAGGGGAGTTTTTTGGGATAGTGTGTTTTCTCCAAGTAGGGGATTTTTGTACCCTGTTGCTCTTAAAGCAGATTCTACAGCTCGGTTTACAGCATAGTATTGATGATAAGCAGCAAGTTTCTTAACTGTAGTAATACTTACAATTCCGGTTTTTGAATCTTTCTCGATTCCTTCGTCTCGGGATTTCGTAAACTCAACCTTTTTTGATTTTTCAAAGACAATAAAATGACGAATTAAGTCTAACAAAGTCTCTTTGTTAAGCATTCCGTTTATCAATGTTTCCAACTGACTAACGAAATTTGATGCTTCCTCTTTTCCATCTGCTGATTTCCAAGCCATAAAACGGGTTAATCCAGCGGACAGAGAACCTGCTTTTGCTTCTAATCCGTCTGAAATAATCATTAAACCATTGTAAGTAAATAGACTTGGAATAATTTCTTTATAAGTCTGCAATTGTTTGAATGCTGATTTAACCGTTGCGTTTTCATCAGTAGGATTTTTCAATTCAATTACAACCAAAGGAATTCCATTAACAAAAAGTATTACATCGGGGCGTTTGCCGTGCCTACCGGCAGGCAGGTTGTTTCCGTTTTCAATAACCGTAAATTGATTGGCAACAATAAACTCATTATTTTCCGGATTTTCAAAATCTATAAGCCAAACTAAATCACCTCTTGTTTCAGTGCCGCCTGCCTGACCTGCGGACGCAGGTAGGTCTTTTTGATAGGAAACATTAATACCCTCTGTTAACATTCGGTGGAATGCTTCATTATTTGCAAGCAGTTCAGGTGAGTTTATGCGTTGAATCTCCTTTAAAGCTTCTTCTTGACTGTCAATTGGAACTTTAGGATTTATTCTACGAATAGCATTTTGTAAACGCTCGTTAAGCAAAACTTCCTCGTAAGAACTACGTTCCGGTGTATCTCCGTCAGGTGCAATACTTGGAGCATAAATATACTGATAACCTAATCGTTCCAACAATTCTATGGCAAACTCTTCAATTGTATTTTCGGTTATTTTGGGCATAAATTAAACTTATTTATGTTATGCTCCAAAGGAGCGGAATCTTTGTAAAAAACACCTTTACTATAATCAATAGCTCCATAGGAGCGAAACCTAATCATTAAATTCAAATAAATATTTTTCATTATAATCTATTTCAAATTTCTTTAAAAAATTCATATACTCTTCTCTAAACGTTGCCTTTTTATGATGTTGCGGCTGATTAATAATATATTTCGCAACTGTATCAATTTGCGATTTTGAATAAGTGAAAGCCCCATATCCTTCTTGCCAGTTAAATTTACCCATAATAAACCTTTGCTCATTTATCCATTTTGATGAATTGGCTTTTATGTCTCTTGCCATATCTGATATAGATATGCTCGGATGTAAACCTATAAGTATGTGCGTATGGTCTGGATTACAATAGATAGCCAAGGGCTTAGATTTCTTATTGGAAATGATACCACAAATATACTTTTCTACTTTTTCACGGTGTTTTTCCGTAATAAGATTTAGTCTGCCTTGAACAGCAAAAACTATTTGAACATATATTTGAGTGTATGTGTTTGGCATAATTAATCGTTTTGTTTCGCTCCTACGGAGCTTAGTGTTTGGGTTGTTTTTATTATTACAAAGGTTTCGTCCCTACGGGACTGATAACCCAATCGCATTAACAATTCAATGGTAAATTCCTCTATTGTATTTTCGGTTATTCTTGTCATAATTAGAATGGCAAATCATCAAGTTTTTCTTTAGACAAAACCTCTTTCTCTTTTCCTTCCACAATATATTTAGCTCTATCATAAAGTTCATCATAGGTTAATATTTCAATATTTCTGCTATCGGTACGAAACAATTCAAATGTTTTCCTTTTTATTTTCCGTTCAAGGTCGTTCTTTGAATTTTCAAGTTGTTTCCAATGACCAATTAATAAAATTACTTTAGAATCATATGCCTTTTGTGTAATGATATTTCCTTCTGAATTGTACTGTTGTTTATCGAACTTGATTAAACCTGATGCTTTTTGTTCAAGTATTTGTGAAACAGATTCAACAACATCATTTGACAGCTTCCAGCTATTTGACCTATTTTTTGCTTTTCCGAATAATTTTGTTGAAGGTTTTTTCATTTCAACAAAAGTTGTAAATCTTTTATCACCTAATAAGTAATCTGCAATTACAGTATTAGAACCATCTAATTCACTATCCGACAGATAAGGTTCTCGTTGCAATATTGATTTAAAACGATAATCCAAACCATATCCAAATATCCATTCGTTTTTTTCAAAAAAATATTGCCATACTTTTTCTTCTTTACTTTTAGGGATATTATTTTCATCTGCATAAATTTGCCAATAATTATCTTCGTCAATTAGTTTTTTAAAGATTTGCAATCCTTTTTTTCTAAATGATGTATTGACAATATCTTTTGAAGTTATTATTCCTTTTTCAATTAAGTTTTCTACAATTTCCGCTGCTTTTGGAGACTTTATTAGATTTCTAAAATAACTATCAGAGCTTACAATAGGATTTTCATCTAATTTCTTAAAATCTTCTTCATTAATTTTAAAACTATTTGGATTTGAATAATCAATAGATTTTATTTTTCCAATAAAATTATAAAGCTTATTAATAACTTCAGGATATAAACACATTTGTTGTTCGCCATTAGATGCTATTTTCCCGGTCTTTACATTTATTCTGGAAACATACAAAACAGGAACTTGTTTTTCTTGTTCATACTCAAGAACAGTTGCTTGAATTTTTTGTTTACCAC
>JAADFW010000276.1:12294-13031 GCA_013152655.1 Chlorobiota bacterium | reverse complement strand
AAAGAAAGAAATGTATCTATTTTTGAAGTAGCAGAATGTGGCTCAGAATTATCTTTAGATGATGATTTTCCATTTGATATTACTCGTATTACAACAGATTTTGAAAGTAACATTCATTATAATTTACATGGAAGTTCTTTTTGGAGTATTCAAGGTAAAAATTATCATCAATTGCCAAGCATCCGTTTTTTTCTAACAGGGAAAACAGAATTACCAAGTAATTTACGGGAACAACCAATAATACAAATGGAAAAAGGTAAAATTATTAATCCTTCAAATATTATAACCGGATATCAAAAAACTCAGAAAACATCCCTAAGTCCTTTTCGTCAAATGCAATCAGCTTTTGATAGAGATTGTTTAGAAGCAGAAAAAATTATAATTGTAGGATATAGTTTTGGAGATGCTCACTTAAACGAAACTATTCGCATGATAATAATCCATAATCCAAATGCTGAAATAAACATTATTGATCCATATTTCAGTAAAAATAAAATGGATGAAAAAATTGGAATAGAACTATTATCTAATTCATCAATAAATTTATCGCCCTCTAATCTAAATGAAAATACTATTAGTTTTTTAGATGGAAAGGTTATTGTTTATGAAGAATATTTTGATGATTATCTAAAAAAGATTAATTAATAAAGTTTGATTATGTCCGAAACACAAAACATAGAATACAAACAAAATTGGCGAGACGAATATCTGAAATGGATTTGTGGTTTTGCTAATGC
>JAADFW010000276.1:0-12284 GCA_013152655.1 Chlorobiota bacterium | reverse complement strand
CGGTAAAATATACATTGGTAAAGATGATGCCGGTAATATAGTTGGTGTTGCAAATGCAAAAAAATTATTAGAGGATATTCCGAACAAAACAAGGGATATTCTCGGAATTATTGTAGATGTTAATTTACACAAAACAACTGAAGGCGATTACCTTGAAATAATTATTGAAGATTATCCTTATCCTGTTAATTACAAAGGGCAATATCATTATCGCAGTGGAAGTACTAAGCAAGAATTGAAGGGAGCTGCATTAGATAAATTTATGCTTCAAAAGAAAGGCAAAAAATGGGATGGTGTTCCTGTACCCAATGTTTCAGTTTCCGATTTAAACGAAGATACTTTTGATTTTTTTAGGAAACGAGCATTAAAAAGCAAACGAATTGAAGAAGATGTATTAACTGACAGCAATGAACATTTGATTGAGAATTTACAGCTTAAAGAGAATGATTTTTTAAAACGGGCATCCATTCTGTTGTTTCATCCCAACCCTGAATATTTTGTTACAGGAGCATATATTAAAATTGGATTTTTTGAATCAGATTCGGAATTGATGTATCAGGATGAAATACATGGTAATATATTTGAGCAAATTGAAAAAACCATGGATTTGCTTTTCACCAAATACATTAAAGCCAATATTTCGTATGAAGACATTCAACGAATTGAAACTTATGAATACCCAAAAGAAGCTGTACGAGAAGCTTTGTTAAATGCAATAATTCATAAAGACTATTCAGGAAATGCGCCAATTCAGATTAGTGTTTACAAAGATAAAATTATGCTTTGGAACGAAGGTCAACTCCCTGAAAATTGGACAATTGAAACTTTAACAAAGAAACACTCATCAAAACCCTATAATCCGGATATTGCAAATGCCGTTTTTCGATGTGGTTACATTGAATCATGGGGAAGAGGAACGATAAAAATAATTGAGAAATGTAAAGAAGCAGGATTGCCGACTCCATTGTATTATTACGAATCATCGGGTTTTTGGGTAGAGTTTAGAAAAGATATTTACAATGAAGATTATTTACAATCAATCAGCTTAAATGATCGGCAGATAAAGGCTATTCTATATACAAAAGATAAAGGAAAGATTACAAATAGCACATATCAGGAAATAAATGATTGTTCTAGAAATACGGCAAGCAATGACCTTTCTGAATTAGTTGGAAAAGAATTATTAAAGCCAAGCGGACAAAAGGGAGCGGGTGCTTTTTATAGTTTAAAGTGAATTGCACATTAATTGCACAAATTGCACAATAATTAAAAAAGTATTAATCAAAATATGATAAAAGCAGATTTCCAGCACACAAAAGACATACACATTGTCAAGTTGCTCAAAAGCCAACAACACGGCCAAAACTTGCCAATAAGTATGTCTTTGCCAACGCATTGATAAATAGACAGAATGAAGGTAGCCAGCAGGTAACACACATCAATATTTGTATTCCTGTTCAAATCTCGTTATTAATAGTCTTACTTCATATCATGAAATAGCTAATATTCGCAAGTGATTTTATAATGTGTTCTGATTAGGCAAGCAAGCCTAATAAGCCTCGCTAAAATATGTGAATATAAATTTTAGAATTATTTTCGCAAAGCGCTATATTAACTGTGTCTGATTAAATTGACTAACCGATTTTGTCCAGTCTGATGATGTTCTTACTCTGTGTACTTTTAAAAATTTTACCGAAGATGGCTGAACTATCAATTTCAATTTTTCATGGCCTTGTTTTGGCCAAATTATAATTGAAAATACAATAATTTAAATCAAGATTAGTTCTTTGATAAACATTAGTCATTGAATTAGAAACTAAATCAGTATGAATACAGCCTTTCTTAAAAAGTCCATCTTTGTATTGATTTAAAGTCCAAATATTGACTTTAAACTTGGCCTAAGTTATAGGATTGTTAAATAGTTAAAAGTATCTTTATGATTATTGAAATCAAGCTATTGGTGTTTTTGGTATTCACTATTCGTTATTCAGGTTTATTAAAAATTGTAAGAATCAAATTCATTGCATAAAATCAATTTTCTTTTTCTAATTACTAATTCAATATATTTTATGTATTCATTATCATTTTTATCTATTAATTCAACTTTTCTTACGGGTTTAATTTTAAGACTGAAAAAGGTAAATAAATGACCATAAAATCTAATTAATAAATTTAATGGCACTCCATATTTTATTTTTTCAGTTAGATTTAATTTGCTAATGTTAATAACATTCATTTCAAGCTTATTATAGTTTTCAGTTATTAAATTATCTATTTTAGTTTCACTTATGTAACTATAATAAATCTTTATAGTCAAGAATGTTATTAGGAATCCAGATATTACATAATTTGTTATCAAGAATGTTGTTTCCATTAGTTTCTTCAAAATTATTCAATTATTTTTAATCTCCTGACGAATCCGGGTCAGCATTAACCACAACTTATGAATAAACTCATTTAGTTATTATATTATATCCTTTGCTAATCCATGCCTGAATACCACCAGCTAAATTAAATACATTGGTAAAATTTTTAACTTTCTGCAAGTATTCTACAATAGCTATACTTTTTTGTCCTATTTCACACATTATAATTACCGGCTTATTTTGCGGTAAAGATTCAGGTTGATTAAGTAGTTTTTCCATTGTTATTAAAACTCCACCTATATGATAATTATGGTACACATTTTCATCTCTTACATCGTATAACACAAACTCATCATTATTATCCATCATTTTTTTCAATTCCCCGGGTGAAAGATTTTTTACATCTTCAGCATCGTAATTACAAAATTCATCATATTCGCCAAGTTGAGCAATATTGGCAGTTTCATCATTTCGTTTAAATTTTATTATATCAGTTGAAAAATTCAATACATCAATTTGAAAAAGCCGGCCTGATAAAACATTCCCTTTGCCAAGAATAACTTTTATAGCTTCGCTTGCCTGTAAACTTCCAATTATTCCCGGAATAACACCAATTACGCCAATAGTAGCACAATTCGGAACATCATTTTCTTCAGGCTGTTCAGGAAATAAACAACGATAAGTCGGCCCGTTTTTATAATTAAAAACAGAAACTTGCCCCATGAACTTATAAATTGCTCCAAAAACCAAAGGTTTATTCAAAATAACACAAGCATCGCTTACTAAATAACGTGTTGAAAAATTATCTGAACCGTCAATAACCAAATCATATTCTTTTATTATCTCAAGTGCATTTGCTTTTACCAATTTAACATTATGCATCCTGAAATTTACAAACGGATTTAATAATGAAAGCTTTTGCTTTGCAACTATAGCTTTTGGCTTACCTAAATCATCATCGGCATATAATATTTGACGATGTAAATTACTAACTGAAACCTTATCAAAATCAAGAATTCCTATTGTTCCAATTCCGGCTGCAGCTAAATATTGCAAAACAGGACAACCTAAACCACCTGCACCAATTACTAATACTTTTGCAGCTTTCAGTTTTTCCTGCCCTTTTATGCCAACTTCCGGCATAATAATATGACGGCTATATCTTTTTAATTCTTGATTTGATAGCATGTAATTATTACTAATTCTTAAAAATGAAAATTTTTAATGCCTAACTATTTTTATAATTCAATGCAGAATTATATAATAATCAGACTAATAATAAATCCGGCTTATTCTGCGTCTTTAACTTTGTATTCTCCTTTTTGGTAAGGAATATAAAGTTCATTTCCTACAACTAAATATTCAAAAGTGTTTAAACTATTCGCCTCAATTATGGTTTTATAATCAACTTTAAATTTCACAGCCAACTGGTAAATCAAATCTCCTTCATTAACAATATACGTACCCTTTACCGGAATTTTAATCTTTTCTCCTTCGCTAATTACTTCTGGCTTTATACCATTAAAAGCAGCCAATTCATCAGCAGGAATATTAAAATGCAAGCCTATACGGTACATATTTTCATCTTTTTTAACTGTATAAACAATAACAGTATCGTGCAAAAGGCTCTGTTCAGCAATAAGTTCCAATGAATCGGAAATCATTGTTGTGTCAATCTGCAATAAAGTAGAATCAATTATTACTAATTGTGTTGAATCAACTACAATTTCCTTATTAAAAAACCTTTCCTTTAATGATGAATATACTTTTTGAGGAATTTTGTTGACAACCAGTAAATAAATACCCACAGCAGCCAATAAAACTACAATAGGAATTATTATGGCCAGTGGATTTATTTTCTTTCTTTCTCTTAAATTATCATTTACAGGCATGTTTGAATCGTATCTTATTAATATAGCCGTTACATTATCTTTGCCTCCTTTTGCATTTGCTTTATCAATTAATTTAGCAGTTTTATGTTCAACAGAAATATCAGCATCAAGAAGCGTGTGTTTTATCTCATTTTCATTTAATTCATTAATTAAGCCGTCAGAACATAAAAGAATTTGATCATTATCGTTAAGGCCTAACGGCGTTTTACAAATACTAAATCTTAAATCACGACTTACACCAACAATATTAAGTAATTCATTTTTTCGTGGATGCTTCTGAATTTCTTCAGGCGTTTTACCGGCATCTAACATTTGTTGCCCGAATGTATGGTCTTTTGTTAACTTTTGTAATTTTTCATTTTTAAGTATATACAATCTGGAATTACCAACATAAGCATAATACAGTTGGTTTTTATTGACTAAAGCAACCACCAGGGTTGTTGCCATATTTTTTAGTTTATCGTTTTTTGCAGCTTGTTCAAAAACCTGTTGATTTGCAAATATTACAGCATTATAAAGTGCTTTTTGTAAATTTCTGTATTTCTTGTTTTTAAAATATTCCCCAATACTTTTTACTACAATTTTTGAAGCAATGGAAGTACCGGTTCTTTCTTTAATTCCACCGCAAACAATTCCTACAGTTCCATTTTTTGTTTCAAAAACTCCTGAAAAGTCCTGATTATGCTCTTCAACCATCCCACGGTTAGATTTTTCAGCAAATTCAATAAGTTTATTTATTTCTAATGACATATAAATTAAGTCTTGTTTTATTAGAATATATAATTAAATGCTATAAAGGCTTAAAAATACCACTTTTTAATTGTGTGTCAAAAACTATTTTTATAAAGTTCGTTCTATACAAATATCCAAACTAAAAATACAATAATAATTAATGACGGTATCATATTCAATATTTTTATTTTTTTTATTTCAAGAATAGAAATACCAAGGCCAAGTAATAATATTCCGCCGGTTGCAGTAATTTCGTTTATCATTACTGAAGAAAAAAAATGGCCAAAATAAGCAGCTAAAACCGTTAAAGTACCTTGATAAATTAATAAAGGAATTGCTGAAAACATTACCCCTATTCCTAAACTGGCAGCTAATGCAATGGATGAAAAACCATCGAGGGTTGATTTGGCAAGCAAAATATCTGGATTGTGATTAATTCCTTCATCAATAGCACCCAAAATAGTCATTGAGCCCATGCAAAAAAGTAAAAAAGAAGTAATAAAACCTTCTGTAAATTTTTCATTTTTAAATTTCAGTTTCGCTTTCAATTGTTCTGAAAAATTACTTAACAATTTTTCCAAATCAATCCATTCGCCAATAATTGAGCCAATTAACAAACTAAAAATAACAAGAATCAGTTCATTGGTTTTTAATGCCATTGATATTCCAAAATAAATAGTAAACAAACCAATAGCCTGAAATGCTGTTTTTGTAATTTTTTCAGGAAGTTTTAAGTTAACTAATAGGCCAATAGAGCTCCCGGCTATTACAGCTAATGTATTTACAATGGTTCCTGTTATCATAAATTTAAAATTGAAACCGGAAAAATACAAATAAATTGGCAATTAATGATTTATAAGTACCTGAATGTATTTGCAGGTATAGAATAAAAGACTCATAATCTGGATATTGGGAACATACCCGAACACTTAAATCTTAAAAAATCTTAAAAATACAAATCACGTTCGCCAACTTTTATTTTCTCAAGCTTCTCTTCTAATTTATCTTTGAATTTATCATCGTTATAATTAACAAGATTCTCTTTAATCAACTCATACCCTTTTAATTTGGTTTCTTCATTTGCATAATCTTGCAAATATTCCGCCAGGGTAAGCATAGCATTGGGTTGACAATAACGTTTTATAAAACCCGGCACTGAAAATTCCATAAAATGTTCGCCTGTGCGGCCAAGCCGGTAACATGCTGTACAAAACGAAGGAATATACCCCCCTTCAATCAGTTCGTTCATAATTTCCTCTAAGGAGCGGTTGTCGTTAATTGTAAATTGTTCTTTATCAATATTTTGATTCTTTTCATGTTCTGTGTATCCTTTCATTTCTATATTAGTGCCTCCATCAATTTGTGAAACCCCAAATTGCATGATTTCATCGCGTATTTCAGCCGGCTCCCTTGCAGTTAATATTAAACCTGTGTAAGGAACAGCTAATCTTAGGATAGCAACTAACTTGGTAAAATCATCGTCATTTACCAGGTATCTTTTATCAATATTCAACTCAGAAGCATTTTGAATTCTAGGAAATGAAATGGTATGCGGGCCAACTTTATAAACAGCTTCAAAATGGTTAACATGCCTTAATAAACCTAAAACCTCGTATCGCCAATCATATAATCCGAATAATGCTCCGATACCCACATCATCAATCCCGGCTTCCTGGGCACGGTCAAGCGAAGTTAATCGCCAGTTAAAATCCCTTTTTACTCCACTTAAGTGAACTTTTTTATAAGTTTCAGGATGATAAGTTTCCTGAAAAATCTGGTAAGTACCTATTCCTACTGATTTTACTTTCTTAAAACCTTCAATATCTAAAGGAGCAGCATTAATATTTACTCTTCGTATTTCTCCTGGCCCACTTTTTACCTTATATACCGTTTTTACAGTTTCAGCAATAAAATCAGGATTATATTTTGGGTGCTCGCCATATACTAAAATAAGTCTTTTTTGTCCGGTGTCTTCAAGTGCTTTAACTTGTTGAACCAAATCATTGTTGGTCAGTGTAACTCTTTCCATTGACTTATTACTTGCTTTATAGCCACAATAAGCACAATTATTTATACATAAATTACCGACATATAAAGGTGCAAACAATACAATTCTCTGTCCATAAACTCTTTCTTTTAAAACTCTGGCACCATCTTTTATTTCTTTTACCAATTCCAGATCAGTAGTATTTACCAAAACAGCAGTTTCCTCCAGGCTTAATCGCCTTTTACTTAGCGATTTTGCTATTATTTTCTTAACCTTTTCGCGTGTAGGTTTTGCGTTATTAATGATATTCCAAATTTCAACAGAATCAATAAAAGGTTTCATCCTTTCATCTTTTATACTATAATTTTCCGGTTGATAATTCATAATCTATATTTTTATAATGGTCATAATTTTATTTAAAGTTTAATTTAATACTCACAAAATCAATTCTAAGAATTTTTCAACAAAACCGATTTAATCTGAATACCTTTAATTCTACCCACTTGTCCGGTCAATGAACTAATTTGATCAGTTGTTCCTTCCAAAACAAGTGATATTAAGCTAACTTCTTTATCTCTAAGTGGAATGCCTTGCCGGCCTATAATAATATGGCTGTGTGCAGTAATAATTTTATTTAATAAAGGAATATTTTCCTTTTCGCGTACTAATATGATAGCTCCGCCGATTCTCTTTTCCATTGGGTTTGCTTTTGGATCAGATTAAATTAATATTTTCAAATCTTTGAAATGAAAAATTCCATTCCTCAGATATTCAATTACAAAATTATGATGTATATAATTACTAAATTATGAATATTATCAGGTTTAGATTAAAAACTCTACAAAAAGAAATATTCTTCAAATCTTCTAAAAAAATACGGGTTAAACTCTACTGAATTGTTACTGAAGCTCTGTTTTATTCTAATGTTATTTTTACTTATATTTCAAATCTAAATAAACATTATAACTATAATAATGAAAACGCAACAAAAAGCCACACTATATGCACTTAGTGCAATCCTTTTATGGTCAACTGTTGCAACAGCTTTTAAAATTGCCTTAAAAAATATAAATTTCATTCACCTTTTATTATACGTTACTTTCATTTCAAGCATATTACTTTTTATTATACTTCTAATTGAAAAAAAAACTCATCTAATATTTAAGTCAACATACAGAGAAATAGGGATATCTGCATTATTAAGCTTGTTAAATCCATTTTTGTATTACCTGTTTGTATTTAAATCTTATTCTGTTTTAGAGGCACAAATTGCACAGCCTTTAAATTACACCTGGCCGGTAATGCTGGTATTGTTGTCAGTTCCTATTTTAAAGCAAAAACTAAGTTTAAAAAGTTTTTTAGCTATTATTATCAGTTTTGTTGGTGTGTTTTTAATTTCATCAACCGGTAACCTGGCCGATTATAAAATTAAAGAACCTCTTGGAATGTCCCTTGCTTTAGGAAGCTCAGTAATTTGGGCTTTATTTTGGATTTATAACACAAAAGACACCAGGCCTGAAACAATAAAACTATTTTTCAATTTTTTATTTGGATTCATATATACATTAATATTTTGCTTTATTATAAAAAAGCCACCGGCAATGCCAGACTTAGTAAACTGGATTCCAATTTATTACATTGCATTTTTCGAAATGGGTTTTACATTTCTTCTGTGGTTAAAAGCAATGCAGCTGACAAGTACTACTGCTAAAATTGGTAATTTTGTCTTTTTATCTCCATTTCTTTCCCTTATTTTCATACATCTTATCTTAGGTGAAAAAATATATTTTACAACATTAATCGGACTGGTATTAATTGTATCCGGCATACTCTTTCAACAAGTTAATGTTTCTTTTAACAAAAGTAAGTATGCAAAAAAATAAATTAAAGCCTTACAAAAGCTTTTCTTTATATTTATTATATTTGTGATGCAGGTTTTTAAAATTTCATTGAGCTTTGAATAAATTAATTATTAATAAAACATCGAATACGCCAAAAATCATGTTTGACCCTGAAAGGGATGTATATGAAATTAAAGGAAATAGCTATCCTGAAAATACTGCTGAGACATATGAACCAATAGTAAAATGGATTGATAATGAATTACCATTAATTACTAATGAGGTAATTTTTAATATTAAAATTGACTATCAAAATACAGCATCTTCTAAAATGATGTCAACTATTTTTTCGCACATAGAAAGAATTTTTCATGAAAAAGAAAATATAAAAATTAAATGGTATCACGATTTAGATGATGAAGATATCATTTCTGAAATTCAAAATTACAGCTCTTACGATAAACTGGATATTGAATTTATAGCCTACGACCGCAAAGGGAAAAGATATTTTTAACAACTTCTGTTTTGTTCGTTTTTATTACAAACTACAAAACCATCATTTTTCTTAAAAATCTCAATCAGCTTATAACTTTATTATTCTTAGTTTAATTCTGTATTCAGTAAAGCTTTATGGTTAAAATGAGGTTAACAGCAGAACAAAACGTAAGCAATTAAAATATTTTCCTATTTTTACGCACTTAAAATAACAATTTGTTTAAAACAGGTTGAATGATTGATTGAAATGAATTACACTAATCAATTTAATGTAAACCATAATTAATAACATTATTCCTAATAAAAATTTAAAACCTATGAAAAAAAAGTCTTTATTAAGCTTTATCTTGTTTATACTTATTTTGTTTGTAAGCAATGGATATGCATGTACTAATTTTTTAATAACTAAAGGAGCCAGCACAGATGGTTCAACAATGATTTCTTATAATGCCGATTCGCATGTTTTGTTTGGCGAATTATATTTTTGGCCTGCAGCAGATTATCCTGATGGAACTATGGTTGATGTTTATGAATGGGATACAGGAAAATTTTTAGGCAAAATAAAACAAGTGAACCATACATATACTGTTGTAGGAAATATGAACGAATACCAGGTTGCTATTGGTGAAACTACTTATGGAGGCCGTTCTGAGTTACATCATCAACCAGAAGCAACAGTTGATTATGGAAGCTTAATGTATTTGGCTTTACAAAGGGCAAAAACCGCCCGCGAAGCTATTAAGGTAATGACTGATTTGGTTGCAGAATATGGCTATTACAGCGAAGGTGAATCTTTCTCCATATCAGACCCAAATGAGGTATGGATAATGGAAATGATAGGTAAGGGTGAAAAAGAAAAAGGAGCTGTTTGGGTGGCAAGACAAATACCCGATGGCTATGTTTCAGGCCATGCTAATCAGGCCAGAATAACAACCTTCCCGTTTAGCAAAAAAAACGACTGGTTTAACCAAAAACAAACTACATTTCATTCAAAAGACGTAATTTCTTTTGCAAGAAAAAAGGGCTATTTTAAAGGCAAAGACGCTGACTTTAGTTTTTCTGACACTTATGCTCCTGTTGATTTTGGAGGTGCACGTTTTTGTGAAATCCGTGTATGGTCAATGTTTAAAGATGTAAATAGCAACATGCAACAATATTTTGATTATGTGAAAGGCAATATTACTCATGATGAAAAAACAGGTTATGCAAACAACAGGATGCCTTTATGGATTAAACCTGACAGAAAAATTTCAGTTCATGATATGATGAATTTTATGCGCGACCATTTAGAAGGTACCGAATTAGATATGTCGAAAGACTGGGGTGCAGGCCCTTTTCATGTTCCTTATCGTTGGCGGCCATTAACATGGGAAGTTGATAGTGTTGAATATTGCAATGAAAGAACTACAGCTACCCAACAAACCGGATTTACATTTGTAGCCCAGGCACGCTCATGGATGCCTCCGCAAATTGGTGGTATTTTTTGGTTTGGGGTAGATGATCCTGCCAACAATGTTTATACTCCTATGTATTGTGGTATTGAAAGAGTTCCGCATGCATTTGAAAGAGGAAACGGGAGTATGATGGATTTTACGATGGATGCTGCTTTCTGGGTTTTTAATATGGTTTCCAATTTTGCTTACACAAAATATAGCTATATTCATCCAGAAATTGCAAAAGTTCAACAAAATTTAGAGAATGAATATATAGAACAAACAAAACAAATTGATGCCCAGGCCAAAGACTTGTATAGTAAGAACAAAGAAGAAGCCATAGAATTAGTAACCGATTATTCTGTAAAAGCAGGTGAGCAATCCTTTAATGAATGGAAAAAGCTTTATGGATACTTATTTACCAAATACATGGATGGAAATGTTAAAGAGCCCATAAAAGGGCAACAAAACCCAAAATTGGAACAACCCGGTTATTCCCCGGAATGGTATAAAGAATTAGTTAAACAAACTGGCAACCAGTTTAAAGTAATTGGTAATATGGGGCATTAAAAAACCACATTTAATAAAACAGAAGCCTGTTTAAGCAAAGTTACATTTTGTTTTAACAGGCTTTTTTTTGCAATATCTTTATAGCTATCAAAATAAATTTAATTTGATGAAAAATTCTTGATTCAAATAAGTAGCTTTACAGTATATATTCGAAAATAATAGCATTATGAGGATATTTCAAAAAAAAAACAAAGCCCCAAAAACATTAGGGCTCATCAATGATCAAGCAGGAATTATAAATAGATATTTGCGTGAAAAAGAAGGCTGGAATTCGCACCTTAACCACACTAAGAAATTTATTTTAGATTTTTTAAAAAATAAAAAAGGAAATATTGCTCTTTTGGGTAGCGGTTGGTTATTAGATGTGCCTGTTGAAGAAATTAGTGATGCTTTTGAAAATGTATATTTAATAGATATTTATCATCCACCACAAGTACAACATCAACTAAAAAAATATAAGAATGTTTTTTGCATAGAATCTGATATTACCGGTGGCTTAATAAATGAGATATATACTGAATATAAAAAAAACAGGGGAAAACAGGAGAAAATTAATCTTGAACAATTAACATTTCAGGAATATTCTTTGGAAAACTTAGATATAAATGTTGCTATATCAATAAATTTACTTAGTCAGTTAGATACGCTTTTGGCTGATTTTTTAATAGCACAAAAATTGGTTTCAGAAGATTATTTAGAAGATTTCAGGAAAAAAGTTCAGGAAAGCCACATTATGTTTTTAAAAAAGTACAAATCATGCCTTATTACAGACTTTGAAGAGTGGGTTTTTAACACTGAATTAAATAAAATTACTACTAAAAAACTTATTTATTGTGAGGTTCCTCATGATAAAAATACACGAAACTGGGATTGGCTTTTTGATATGAGTGGTATGTACAATGATAAAAAGAAAACCATAATGAAAGTAATGGCAACTGTTATAAATGATTAAGTTGACATTAATTGTA
>JAADFW010000275.1 GCA_013152655.1 Chlorobiota bacterium | reverse complement strand
CCGACGTTAGTTTTACCAATGATATTCAACCGATTTTTGATAACAAATGCAATTCGTGCCATTCTGCAAATATTGCTATGGCAGGATTAGATTTATCCACAGGAAATTCATATAATAATTTAACTGATGGTAATTTAATTGATTTAGAAAATCCTGAAAACAGCGGACTTTATGTAAAAGTTAAAAGTGGACATAATGGTTCAACCAGCGATGATGCTTGTAGTATTTTAGGTTGGATTGAAGAAGGAGCAACAAATAATTAATAAAACAATTGAAACTTTCTATTATGAAAAACATTATCATTCTTGCATTAAGTATATTCCTTTCAGTTTCAACTTTTGCACAAAAAGAAGAAACAAAAAACAAGAAAGAAGAAAAACCCGTAAGAAGTCCATTTAACAGCTCATTGGTTATTAATAACCAAACAGTTATTCAACCTTCAAAGGGTTATTTAGAGTTTATAATCTATCACCGAATGAGTGGAATGGACAAAGGAATATCAAATTTATATGGTTTTTATGGTGCTTCAAATATTCATTTGGCTTTGCAATATGGTATTACTAATAAATTAATGCTTGGTTTTGGTTCTGAAAAATACAGCAAAATGCAGGAACTTTATTGGAAATACAAAATAATTCAGCAAACAAGGTCGGGTAGCATACCGGTATCAATTAGTTACTATGGCAATTTAGTAATTGATGCCAGAGACACCTCAAATTTTGGTTCGGGTTATAAATTTACAAACAGGTTCTCCTATTTCAACCAATTCATTATTTCTCGTAAGTTCAATAAAAAGCTTTCAACACAATTCTCAGTTGCATATGCCCATTTTAATGCTGTTGAGGAGGGTTGGTATAATGACATTATAGGTACATCAATAAGTGGCAGGTATAAAATTCACAATGACATTTCTGCCATTTTTGAATACAATTTACCCATTCCCTATAAAGAAACAA
Source organism: Chlorobiota bacterium (assembly GCA_013152655.1). Lineage (GTDB taxonomy): Bacteria > Bacteroidota > Bacteroidia > Bacteroidales > B39-G9 > JAADFW01. The sequence goes on along the minus strand of JAADFW010000275.1, from coordinate 24,346 downwards.
CTAAAAAATCAAAACCCGGGTTTGGCTTCGGTGTTGAAATTGCAACCAGCACACATACGTTCCAAATTTTCGTATCTCAATATGATGAAATTATTCCACAAAAAAATTATGTGTTTAATGAAAATGAGTTCAGTAAAGAAGGAATAGGGTTTGGATTTAATGTTCATGTGAAGTTTTAATATTGTATAAGAATAAAAAATATATTAATAATTACTAATTTACTAACTTTAGAAAGGAAACAATTATGAAAACAAAAATGTTATTTTTAATGGCTCTTTCACTAATATTATTTAGTGGTGTAAATGCCCAGGATTATGAATACATTGGTGCAAAAAAATGTAAAATGTGCCATAACAAACCCGACAAGGGCGAGCAGTATAACAAATGGGCAGCAGGGCCTCATGCCAAAGCCATGGAAGTATTAAATGCTGAAGAAGCACAAGATGCAAAGTGTTTAAAATGTCATTCAACAGCCGGAGCAGCAGATGAAGATATGTTAACCGATTATATTACTGTTGAAGAGGGTGTTTCTTGTGAATCATGCCATGGCCCGGGTAGTGTTTACAAAAACCTTAAAATAATGAAGAGTCGTGAAGAGAGCATGGCAAATGGCTTAATTTTACCTACAGATGAAGTTTGCCGAAAATGCCATAACGAAGAAAGCCCAAACTTTAAAGGTTTTAATTTTGAAGAATATGTTGCAAAAATAGCTCATCCATATCCTGAAGGATGGGACGAAGAATAAATGCTTAATTATTATACAACTCTAAAAACTCCTTTGCACAAACAAAGGAGTTTTTTTATTATAAATATCAGGCATTAATCCTGAAAACTTACCCGCAGTAACTGTTCCGATTTCGCTAAAAACAGATTTTGACTATCCATAAGCCTTAAGTGTTGAATTATGCAACACATGCAGGATTATTCCACACACACCCAAAATAGCTAACCTACAGTATTTTACGGTTGTTTTATTAATAAAGTGTTGAATTTGCATACACTTTATTCAACATTATTAATATAAGATTTCACCATATTCTTCTTATTTACAAACACTTAACAGGTTGTGGCATTAATGTTGAAAATGTAAACACCAGATAAGATGTAGTATAAACTAATAAGAAAGGAGTTTGAAATGGTAGCATTTATAATTGTAGCATTTTTACTTATCTGCCTTGGAGCAGATGCAGTTATTCAGTTAAAAAAGTACAGAGAAGCGGCTAATCAAACAGTCGCTTCTATTCATCCGGTAAATTTGGATGTAAAAAAACTAATTATTCCAATGGGGTTGCATTTTGACAAAACACATACCTGGGCATTTATGGACAAGTACGGCAAGGTAAGAATGGGTGTTGATGATTTTTTACAACATATTACAGGGCCTATTACTAACATAAAATTGAAAAACCCCGGAGAAAAAGTTAAAAAAGGCGATTGGTTGTTATCAATTATTCAAAACGGGAAGCAATTAGATATATATTCTCCGCTAAGCGGAAGAATTTCTTCCTACAATCATCTTCTGACTAAAAACTCATCAACAATTAATTCTTCGCCGTACACAGATGGATGGATATATAATATTGAACCCGATAATTGGCAAAAAGAAACCAAACTCATGTTTATAGCAGACAAGGCCAAAGAATGGCTAAAAAACGAACTGATAAGGCTTAAAGATTTTCTTACAGTTATACAATCAAATAAATTAGAATATGCAAATGTAGTTTTACAAGATGGTGGTGCAATAAAAGATAATGTGCTGAGTGATTTTGGCCCTGAAATGTGGGAAGAATTTCAAACAAATTTTATTGACAATAAATAATAGCAAAGTATAAATTAACTTAATAATTAAATTAAAAAAGGAGGTACTTATGTCTTTAGGTCGAAGAGACTTTATGAAAACACTTGGCTTAGTCAGTGCCACACTAACTTTTGGCAAAGCAAAAGCTGAACAACATAAAAACAATGTAGAGTTCCATGGCATTTTGTACGATTCTACACGTTGTATAGGTTGCCAGAGTTGTGAATTTGCTTGTGCTGAGGTGCATAATTTGCCAGAACCGGAAGATATGCCGGAAGCCGGAGTTGTACGTAAAACAAGCGAACACAGCCGAATAGTTATTAATGCATTTGATACCACAAAAGGTGAAGTTTATGCAAGGCAATCGTGTATGCATTGCAATCAACCGGCTTGCGATGCAGCTTGTTTAACGCAAGCAATGCACAAAACAGAAGAAGGCCCTGTAATTTGGCGAGGCGATAAATGTATGGGTTGCAGATATTGCATGGTTTCCTGCCCGTTTGAAATACCAAAGTTTGAATATCATAGTGCAAATCCAAAAATTGAAAAATGTACTATGTGTTATGAACGAATTGAAGAAGGCAAATTGCCGGCATGTGTTGAAAACTGCCCTGCCGAAGCACTAATGTTTGGCACGCGCCGTGAATTGCTCAAAGAAGCACGTAAAAGAATTGTAGAAAATCCTGATTTATATTACGATCATATATATGGCGAACAAGAAGCAGGTGGAACAGGCCTTTTATGCCTCTCGCCCGTACCGTTTAACGAACTTGGATTTAAAACAAACCTTCAGAATTCATCTTATCCTGAACTTTCAAAAGGATTTTTATATAGTGTGCCCTCTGTATTTGTATTATGGCCTGCTTTGCTATTAGGTATTCATGAAGCAACAAAAAATAATAACTTAAAAGAAGAAGAAAATGAGTAATACAGCTGTATATCCAGTTTCAGTAAATAATAATGGAAAATCCATTTGGAGCTTCCTGAGAAGTGAAATGAAGCCAAAAGGTAAAATTTTCACTCCTTTTAATATTATTTCGTTCCCGATAATGATTTTAGGATTAGTATTAATTGTTATCCGGTTTTGGAAAGGAATAGGTTCAATTACAAATCTTACACAAGAAGTACCATGGGGATTGTGGATAGGCTTTGACGTAGTTACCGGTGTTGCTTTTGCCGGAGGGGCTTATGTACTAACGTTTATGGTGTATATTTTGAATATGAAAAAGTACCATTCGCTGGTAAAGGTAACCGTATTAAACGGGTTTCTGGCTTATTTGTTTTATGCTGGTGCATTGTTGTTAGACCTGGGAAGGCCATGGCATGTAATCAATCCGATTATAGGCAATAATTTTGGAACAAGCTCTGTTTTGTTCCTTGTAGCCTGGCATTTCTTGCTTTATATGATAGCCGAACTTATAGAATTTTCGCCAACCATAGCAGAATGGCTTGGGGCAAGAAGAGCGCGAAAAATTCTTTCCTCAATGACCCTTGCAGCAGTTATTTTTGGTATCACCTTATCAACCTTGCACCAATCCGGATTAGGAGCACTTTTCCTTATGGCAAAAGAAAAAATTCATCCGTTATGGTATTCTGAATTTATCCCGATACTGTTTTTTGTCTCAAGTATTTTTGCAGGCTTGTCAATGGTAATATTTGAAGGTTCAATTACTAATAGAGTTTTTTCTAATCAATTAACTGAAAAAAGCCATAAAGAGCATGATAGAATTTTGCACGGACTGGCAAAAATTTGTGCCGGAACCATGTTTGCCTATTTCTTCTTAAAAGTATTGGTATTTATTCATGGGCAACATTGGAATCTTATAAATACCGGATATGGATATTGGTACTTACTTGAAATGATAGGTTTTGTACTCTTGCCAATGATGCTTTTCTTTTACAGTTACCGGAAAAATAATATTACGATGATAAAAATTGCATCAATTTTAACATTACTCGGAATTATTTTAAACAGGTTAAATATTTCAGTTATTGGCTTTAAATGGGATGCAGCTGTACATTATGTTCCATCGTGGATGGAAATTGCTGTTACGCTGGCTGTAATATTCACCGAAATATGGATTTTCAGGTGGGTTATCAGAAGAATGCCGGTTTTACGTGAATCACCTTCGTGGGTGAATGAAGAAAAATAAATTAATCAGCTATTACTAAACAATAAGCAATAGCATAAAACTTATAATTATGGACGGATTTAGTTACACAAACATTTTTGCAACAAAAGGGATAGAATATATAGTAGTACTTGTGTTTTTTGCCACACTTGTTCCCTTTTGGATTGTTTTAAACAAACAAGTAAATATTACCAGGCAAATTCAAAAAGTAATTGGAATTTTAACATCCAGGAGTTTGAAAATACCACAAGGACTTTATTTTAGTAAAAATCATACCTGGGCACATCTTGAAAAATCAGGCTTGGCAAAAGTAGGCCTCGATGATTTAATTCAACATTTAACCGGAGAAGTAGAATTTAATGTACTAAAAAACACCGGGGAAAAAATTAGTAAAGGTGATTTATTAACAGAAATTGACCAGAATGGTAAAAAGCTAAAAATCTTATCACCTATTAGCGGAGAAATAAAATCTGCAAATAAAGCATTAGTTGAAAATCCGGAACTTTTAAATGAAGACCCTTACGGAAAAGCATGGATATATAAAATAAAACCAACTAACTGGATTAAAGAAACAAGTTCATTTTACCTTGCAGAAGAAGCATCAAAGTGGGAAACAAGTGAGCTGGACAGGTTTAAGGATTTTCTGGCATCTTCTGTTCAAAAGTACGCTGCTGAACCATCATTGACAACACTCCAGGATGGTGGTGAATTACGCGACAATACCCTTACTGACTTGCCTGTTGAAGTTTGGAAAGATTTTCAGGCAACATTTCTCGAAACTGTTGTTTAACAGGTTAAAACTGGTGTTATACACCGGTTTTTTTTTGTAACTTGGTTGCATATAGTTTGCTCTCTAAGGTATTGTATGAAAACAATATTCAATTTATAAGAATATTACATATAATTATATCATGTAGAATAATTCAACACATATGTATAAAAATTCTTTTCTAAACAGATATATAAAAATCAGGTCATCAATATATGGACAGGTAATTTATGTAATAGTTATTTTATCTATTGTGCTATTTGCAATTTTTGGAATTCTTTTCAGGTCGGTAAATGAAAAATATATGAAAAGCGTTATTCAGCAATGTGGAAATCGTGTAGCTTCTCTTATTGAAGGGTCATTATATTACTCCATGCTTGAAAATGACAAAACCACTTTACGAAACACACTAAAGATAATCAACACACTGCCGGGTATTTCTGATGTAAATATGTATGATAATATGAACAATCTCGTTTATACTTCTTCAAGTAGCACACTTTCAGCTGATTCTATCAAACGCCACAAATCAAATTGTAAAGCATGCCATGCCGATATTGAATCAATGTTTAATGAAACTGAAAAATCATATAGGGTTATTAATACTAATAGTGACTGCGAAATGAATCAGGGAGATAATTCCCACAGGCATCTTTTTATAAAAGCACCAATTTTAAATCAAAAATCATGTAATACTAATGCCTGCCATGTTCATAATAAGAATGAGAAAGTGTTGGGTTCATTAATTATTAAGATTCCGTTAAACGAACTTGATGCGGCAGTACAAGAATCTTCAAATGATTATTATGTGTTAGCTACTATTATGACATTGGCATTACTTTCTTTTTTGATTTTGTTCACCCGAAAAAAAATAAGAAATCCTTTAAGCCAAATAATAAAAGCCAGCGAAGCCGTATCAAAAGGCGATATAAGTACGCGCCTGAATATTAGTAATAACCAGTTAGACGATATGCGCAAAGTTTCTTCTGCTTTTAACAATATGCTTGACAATTTAAACCTTGCATCCAACGAACTAAAAAACTGGTCGCATCAATTAGAATATAAAGTGCAGAAAAAAACAGAAGAATTAAAAGAAGTACAAAATGAACTGATACACATTGAGCGAATTGCTTCTCTTGGGAAATTATCTTCATCAGTAGCTCATGAAATTAACAACCCGCTTTCCGGTGTATTAACTTATACAAAACTTGTTCAGAAACAGTTAAGCAAACAAGACTTTGACAATACTAAGAAAGAATCAATGTTAAAACATCTTAAAATGATTGAAACGGAAACCAAACGCTGTGGAGACATTGTTAAGGGATTACTCGATTTTTCAAAAAAAGATCAAAAAGATTTTGAACCAAAGCATCTGCATAAAATTCTCAAGGAGACAAATGAATTAATGATGCATCAAATAAAAATGGAAAATATTAATTTTATTTGTGAATTCAATGCCACATCTGATATGGTTTATTGTAGCCCAAATCAAATAAAACAAGCTTGTGTAGCTATTTTAGTAAATGCCATTGAAGCAGTTTTAGATCATGGTGAAATTACAATGAAAACTTCAAATCCGGATTTAGAACACATTAAACTGGATATTACAGATAATGGTTCCGGAATTGCGTCGGATGATATTCCCCTGATATTTGAACCTTTTTATTCAAAAAAACAAAAAGCCAGTGGCATTGGCTTAGGATTAGCAATTGTTCATGGAATTGTACAAAGCCATAAAGGCAAAACTGACGTTAGTTCTGAGCCCGGAAAACACACAACCATATCTATAATTTTACCATTAATTGATGAATAATAATATATATAATGGCTACAAATATTTCTATTTTAATAGTTGACGATGAAGAATCTGTAAGAGACTCGTTGTATAACTGGTTTCTTGAAGATGGCTATAAAGTTGAATGTGCAGAAAATGCAAAAAAAGCATTATCGCTTCTTAAAAAAGAAAAATTTAATATAATTCTGGCAGATATAAAAATGCCGGGGATGGATGGACTGGAAATGCACAGGCGGATAAAAGCTTTAGACAGTGACGCAATTGTAATTATAATGACAGCATTTGCAGCAGTTGATACTGCTGTTCAAGCATTAAAGGATGGTGCTTTTGACTACATAACCAAACCTTTTGATCCTGACGACCTAACTCACTTAATTAGAAATGCAGCAAAACAAATTTCATTATCGGAAGAAAATACTGTATTGAAAAATAAAGTTATATCACTCGAAAATATTGATGATATAATTGGTGTAAGCAATGCCATGACAAAAGTTTTAACCGAAGTTAAAAGCGTGGCACAATCCGGTTCATCAGTAATAATAACCGGTGAAAGCGGAACCGGCAAGGAATTAATTGCCAGGGCATTACATTCCAACTCGCTTCGTAAATATTTTCCTATGGTATGTGTACATTGTGGCGCTTTAACAGAAAGCCTACTCGAAAGTGAACTGTTTGGACACGAAAAAGGAGCATTTACAGGCGCAATGTATAATAGGAAAGGAAAATTTGAAATGGCCGATGGCGGTACAATTTTTCTTGACGAAATAGCAACAATTTCAATTAAAATGCAAATTGAATTACTTCGTGTTTTAGAATCGAAAAGCTTTGTCAGAGTTGGAGGCAATAAAGAAATCAAATCTGATTTCAGGGTGATTTGTGCCACCAATAAAGATTTAAATACCATGGTGAAAGAAGGAACTTTCAGAGAAGATTTATTCTACAGGCTGAATGTAGTTAATATACATATTCCGCCACTGCGCGAACGAAGTGAAGATATCCCCTTACTGGTAAGTCATTTTATTAAAAAATATTGTACGTCAATGAACAGAGAGCCCATTGATATTGACCCGGCCGCATTAAACCGTATAAAACAATTTGAATTTCCGGGAAACGTACGCGAACTTGAAAATATGATAGAGCGAGCCATTGTTATTGGGAACGGAAAACAAATTAAACTTAAAGATTTGCCTATTGGACAAGAAAAAAACAATAGTACGATTGAAAGCCTTAACGACTTGGAAAAAAATCATATTGAACGTATTCTGGAAAAATATAGTTGGAATATATCAAGAACCGCAAAAGCCTTAAATATTGACAGGGCTACACTTTATAACAAAATAAAAAAATACAATATAAAGCATTAGAATTAAAGCCATTAGCAAACTAAGTCACTTTTTGTTCAGTATTCATTGATTAAGATTACAAATGATATTTGTTTAGCAAGTACTAAAAAATAATTGCCAACAACCAAAATATATTTCTTTTTTATTGAATATTGTGTTTCCCCTAAAGGAATGTGATAAATTTAAATTGGCTTTTGTTATATTAAGATTTATGCAAAACATCATATTAATTGCTTACGGACATTTTGAGTTAAATTCTTTAAAAGAGATTGCCGGTGCAATTACCCGTGAATATAGCTCTCCGGTAGTTATAAAAGAAGGATATATGGATATGGATAGATTCTTTGATGCTTCACGCCGGCAATATGATGGTAATAAAATATTGAAAGAAGTAGATTTTGTACATCATTTTGAAGCATTAAAAAAAATTGCACTTTTTAAAGTAGATTTATACATTCCAATTCTAACCTATATTTTTGGGCAGGCTTACTTAAATGGAAAAACAGGCATTGCCTCTTTATATAGACTAAAAAATGAACTTTATGGAATGAATTCAGACGAAAATCTTTTAGTAGAAAGATTTATTAAAGAAGTAATTCATGAATTAGGCCATACATTTGGATTAAAGCATTGTTATAATCCATCATGTGTAATGCGTTCAAGCACTTATGTTGAAGATATTGACCAGAAAAGCAGCTTTTTATGTAACCGGTGCAAAAAACTATTAATCTAAATTCATCTTATTAGTAAAGTATTAATTTGTTATACTAAATTGTATAATGCCAATGTGATAGCTGATATAGACTAAACATTGGACTAATACAGATATCCAATCGGGATTAGTCAGTTTTTCACAAAAACTTAAAAACAAGACGTTTTCTTATCGGTATTATTTATGACAGCGGTTAAATATATTATTAAACAGAATCACTATTCTATATGTTTTATAACACCAACAAAGATTTGTCTTATAGTTGTTAACTGTTTAATTTTCAAACATAATAATGTATAAAAATTCAGCATATGTATTTCAAGGCCTTTTACAAATTAAACAAAAGTATAATAAGTTCATTATTTACAATTGTTTTGCTTCTTGCAAACTTACCCGGCATTGCACAATCTAACGATGATTGCTTTATGTGCCATGAAGATAAGACACTTACTAAAGTGCGTAACGGGAAAACAATTTCCTTATTTGTTGATAATAAGCTGTACGAAAATTCAGCACATAAAAACGTAGAATGTGCTTCATGCCATACCGATGCTGCTCAAGATATTCCGCATCCTGAAAACTTGAAAAAAGTAGATTGTGGGAAATGTCATACAGAACAAAACAATGAAATACAAAGCGATATTCATCACAATCTTGATAACAGAGTTGGCAATAAAGGGCCAACTTGTAAAATTTGTCATGGTACACACAATATTAAAACCCCATTAAAAATAAAAAACAAACAAAATTATTATTGTGGCAAATGCCATAAAGAAAAAGTCTTAACATCATTTTATCATATAAATAAAAAAGTTAATAATAGCTGTGCTGAATGTCATAAGGAGGAAAAATGCAGCAAAGAATTACAAAAATCAGTTCACAGTAAGTTGTCTTGTGCAAACTGCCATAGTTATGTCATAAACCATTTGGAAGATCATAAACATAAACCACAAAATATTCCGATAGCCGATTGCTATTTATGTCATCGTACTATTGCACTTAAGCACAAAGAAAGCATACATGGCCTATCTATAAGCGAAGGCATAAACGAAGCAGCCAATTGTTGGGATTGTCATGGCTCGCATAGTGTTTATTATGTTCATTCAGACAGTAGTATGGTATATCCTACTCATTTAGCTACTACTTGTGGTAAATGCCATGATAATAAGAAATTCAACCAGAAATTTAATTCTGCTGTAAAGCAACCTGGCAAAATGTATGCACTGTCAATTCACGGAATATTGGTTGCCAAAGGAGATACTAATGCGCCTACCTGTGTTACTTGTCATGGAGTACATGATATAAAAAACCGCATAATGCAAGGTTCAAAAATTGCAAGTATTAATATCTCTAAAACTTGTGGTAAATGCCATGTTAATGAAAAAGCAAAATATGAAAAGTCTATACACTGGATTGCGGTTAAAAAAGGCGTGCGTGAAGCACCCACTTGCAATGATTGTCATAGCGAGCATAGCATGCAGGCAATTAACACTATAGACAAAAGAGAAGATTTGAAAAAAATTCAGGATGAAACCTGTTTAGAATGTCATCAAAATTTATTATTAAACAAACGTTACGGTTTAGAAAGTGGAAATGCGCATAGCTATAAAGACAGCTATCACGGACTGGCTGTTGAGCGTGGCGATGATGATGCAGCAATGTGCGTTGACTGCCATGGAGTGCATGATATATTACCAAAGTATCTTAAAGACTCAAAAGTGAACGAAAATAATGTGTTGAATACCTGTAAAAAGTGCCACACCAATGCCACAGAAGTTTTTGCAAAGAGTTATTCTCATACAAATGAAGAAAATTCACAAGCCGGCTTTATTGAAAATATTGTTAGAAAAATATATTTATGGCTTATTATTATTGTAGTTGGAGGCATGATAATTCATAATTTAATCATTTTTATGCACGATTTGCGAAAACGCTATAAATTAATTAACAAGGAAATAAGGGTTCCGCGTTTTACTAAAAATGAATTAATTCAACATATTATTCTGCTGGTATCATTTTCTGTTTTAGCCATTACAGGATTTCAATTAAAATATCCTGATAGCTGGTGGGCAGAAGGATTAACATATATTGGCCTGAATGAATTCACTCGCCAAACTGTTCATAGAATATCTGCCGTTATAATGATTACTCTTTCTTTTTATCATCTTATTTACTTACTAATTACACCAAGAGGCAGGGCAATTTTATTAAGCTTTTTACCTAAAATAATTGATTTCAAACATGCTTTAGATAATATTTTATATAATTTACATCTTAAGAAAAAGCATCCGGAGTTTGACTATTATGATTATACCGAAAAAGTTGAATATTGGGCATTAATTTGGGGCACTATGGTAATGGGATTAACAGGATTAATACTCTGGTTTCCTACAGTAGTAGGCGACTGGGCTCCGGTTTGGACAATAAAGGTAGCTGAAATAGTTCATTTTTATGAAGCTATTCTTGCTACACTTGCTATTCTTGTTTGGCATTGGTTTTTTGTAATATTCCGCCCCAATGAGTATCCGTTAAGCTTTACTTGTGTAGATGGCAAAATGACCATTACTCATTACAGAGAAGAACATAGAATGAAATTTAAAAAAATAATGGTTGAATATCTTGAACTGAAATCTGGAAAGAGAACTAAAAAACAAATTAGTAATTTATCTAAATTGTTTATAGTATCGGTTGAAAAGCATGGAGTTGATTTTAATGATTTTATTAAAACGGAAACAGATAAAGATCCTGAATTGAAAGATTTTCTAACAAAAAAAGGACTTTTAAAAGAAAATTAACTCGCTTAATTAGCTTTGCTGAGCACTTCGTGGTTCAACTTCAACAACAATGGCGACATTATTGTCATTCCGAAGTGAGGCACGAACGAGGAATCTCTTGCTGTTTTGCAGGGGATTTCTCCCTTTGGTCGAAAGGACAGCTTTTTTAATCGTCATTGCGAACGCCTGAATACCACGTCATTGCAAATGAACGAGAAGTCTCCTGCAATGTGGCAGGAGATTCCTCCTCGCTATCGCTCGTTCGGAATGACAGTGTGCTGGCAGGAGATATCTTACTTCGCTCCGCTGCGTTTCGATATGACAGCAAGATGGCAACTTTTCCTCATACGCAACAATGGGACATGTCCCATTGACACAAAAAACAAAAAACCCGGCGTGTCTGACAGACATGCCGGGTTTGTCTTTGTAAAGATTGTTTTATTTAAAGTTTAAACGCTTTCTTTATGTTGTCAACATAATCCAGTTTTTCCCAGGCAAAAAATTCAACTTCTTTTTCTAAAATTATTTCATCTGAGCTATTCCCGTTTTTAATAATTTGTACAGTTCCTGTTTTAAAATCTCTTCCCATATGTCCGTATGAAGCTGTTTCTTCAAATACCGGGTTTTTTAAGCCAAACCGTTTTACAATAGCTGCAGGGCGCATATCAAAAATAGTATTTACTTTTTCTGAAATTTCACTGTCGTTTAAATCAACATTTGATGTACCGTAAGTGTTTACATTTAAACTAACCGGTTTAGCTACACCAATAGCATAGGCTACTTGTACCAATACTTCATTGGCTACACCTGCTGCTGCTAAATTTTTTGCAATATGCCTTGCTGCATAAGCTGCCGAACGGTCAACTTTTGATGAGTCTTTACCTGAAAATGCACCGCCACCATGTGCTCCTTTTCCTCCGTAAGTGTCAACAATAATTTTTCTTCCCGTTAAGCCGGTATCGCCATGTGGCCCGCCAATTACAAATTTTCCGGTTGGATTTACATGTAAAATAAAATCATTATGTAGTAATTTTTGGACTCTTTCCGGGAAACGGGCAATTGCTCGTGGTATTAAAATATTTTTTACATCATTTTTAATGAGTTTAAGCATTTTTTGCTCTTCGTCAAAATCGTCATGCTGAGTTGAAATAACAATAGTATGTATTTTTTGAGGTTGGTTATTATCATCGTATTCAATACTAACCTGCGATTTTGAATCAGGCCTTAAGTATAGCATTTGTTTCCCTTCACGACGAATTTTAGCTAACTCTTGTAATAACACATGAGACAAAACCAACGACAATGGCATAAATTCATCAGTTTCGTTATTGGCATAACCAAACATCATTCCCTGGTCGCCGGCACCTTGCTCTTCTTCTGTAGCACGCACAACACCCTGGTTAATATCAGGCGATTGCTCATGAATAGTTGAAATAACCCCACATGAGTCAGCATCAAAACGGTATTCTTGTTTTGTATATCCAATACGCTTTATTACCCTTCTTGCAACTTCTTGAACGTCAACATAAGCTTTGGTGAGTACTTCGCCGCTTAATACTACCAAGCCGGTAGTAACTAATGTTTCGCAAGCAACTTTTGATTCGGGGTCTCTTCTTAAAAACTCATCTAATAAAGCATCGGATATTTGGTCGGCAACTTTATCGGGATGTCCTTCTGAAACTGATTCAGATGTAAATAAATATGACATATTATAAAATTTAATAATTAATATTTAATGACCCTTACAATGCGCTAATAACTTCTTGTTCGCCATTTCACTTTGGCTGGTGGCATTACGTTCGTAAGAAAAAACTCACTTACTCAAGTTATTCTAAGTTTTTCCCGGCTTCGCAAGCCCTGTTCGTCACGCATTCTAATTAGCCATTTGATTTATACATAATTTCCTTATTAACACTATATTATTCGACTGGATTGATTGGCAGGGAAAAAATTGTTTTAGCATTATTTTTCAGTGGTTGCAATCAATCAAATCTTTCCACAAAAATGGACACAAACTTAGTTATTATTTAAAATTGTTCCAAATAAATTAGATAAATGAATTGTTTTTATTGATGAGTTATTGAAATAAAATAAAACTAAAATATAGCATATGAATTTACTATTGTTGTTGCTAATAAATAATACATTTGCATTTTTATAATGAAATTTAAAGTATGACACAGATTGATTATTCCGAATTATTAAATATAGCTATTGAAGCATGTATTAAAGCAGGAGAGAGTATATTAGAAATATATCAGACTGATGATTTTAATGTTTCTTTAAAAGGAGATAATTCGCCTTTAACAAAAGCAGATATTGCTTCAAATGATGTAATAAAATCTTTTTTAGACAAAACCAATATCCCGGTTTTATCGGAAGAAGGCAAAGAAATAGAATTTAGTGAGCGTAATAATTGGACAAATTTCTGGTTAGTTGATCCACTTGACGGAACAAAAGAGTTTATCAAACGGAATGGTGAATTTACGGTGAATATTGCTTTTATCGAAAACGGATATCCTGTTATGGGTATTATTTATACACCCGTGGCTGATGAGTTGTTTTTTTCGGGATACAATGAAAGGGCAAAAAAAATTGAGAATGTACATTCATTAATAAATTCAAAAGCCTTTGATATTAATTTACTTTTAAAAAATACAATTGAACTACCTGTAAGCAGGGAAAATAAGCATTTTGTAGCTGTGGGCAGTCGTTCTCACATGTCGGCTGAAACCGAATCGTACATTAATTCTTATAAAACAAAGCATAAAACTGTTGATATTCTATCAAAAGGAAGTTCGTTAAAATTATGTCTTATTGCCGAAGGATTAGCAGATATTTACCCAAGGTTTGCACCAACCATGGAATGGGATATAGCTGCCGGGCATGCTATTATAAAAGGTTCGGGTGGAATTGTAATTGATGTAAATACAAAACAGGAATTAAAATACAACAAAGAAAATTTATTGAATCCATGGTTTATTGCTGCACAAAATAGTGACGTGATTAGTTAGTCTTTGAAAAACATGCCAAATACTGAGCTACTCTCGTATTTAAAAAAGTTACATATAAAAGAAAACTCCTTTATTTCAGGTATTCATAAAAGAGGAGCAGGAATAAAACAAGTTATCGCTTCTATATTCAGATTCTTCTATCAATAATATTAGCTATTATTCTTATTGCCCGTATTTTGGGGGGCAGTTTTTAATAATTTATTTCTTATATTGTATTTTCAACAAGTCCTAATTATAGTTTAAAACTTAAAATTATATAGAAATGAGAAAATTATCTTTAGTTATTATAGTGATATGTTTTGCTGGAATTAACTTTGTTCAAAGCCAGGGAAATTTTAAGTCGTTAAATGAAATTAAACAATTCAAACAACAATTAAGAGAAGAAGCAGTAGGAAATACGATGCAACTTTCTTCAAGTTTAGAAAATAAAAAAGCCGGAATTACTGATTATGGAAATGCTCCTGCATGGAATTGGGCCTCTGATTTTGGCGGTTCAGATAATGATTACGGCCGTGCTGTTGTCACCGATACTGATGGCAATATTTATGCACTGGGGTCTTTTAGCGGAGTAATTTATATAAATGGCGATACTACAATAACTGCCGGAAACCGCGATGCAGGTATTACTAAGTTTGATAATGCAGGAAATGTTGTCTGGATAGATAAAGTTTTTCCTGAACAAGGAGAGGTAGCCGATGCTTATGGAATGTGTGTGGATGCAGATAATAATATTTATGTTACCGGATATTATACAGGTACATTAACAGTTGGCAGTATTACTTTACCGGCTGGAGTTTCATCTAGTCTATTTGTTGTAAAATTTAGCCCGCAAGATGAAGTTTTATTGGCTTTCAATTATTCATTAGGTGATGATGCTATGGGTTTAAATATTGACACCGACAGTGATGGAAATATTTATGTGGTTGGTTCACAATATGTAACAACTGATTACCGGCATGCAAGCCTTATCTTAAAATTTGATGCTTCAGGGAGTTTGGTTTGGGAACAAGCACATGATGAAAGCTTTAGCAACCTCGTAGTAACCGGTTCAAGTATTTATTTTGCAGGAACAAGGCAAAGTGGCGATGATGGTATTTTGGATGATGATGTTTCAATGGATTATCCGGTGCTTTATGGCGATGCATTTGTGGCAAAAGCTACTTTAGATGGCAACTTTACCTGGGCTGTAATGGCAGGGCACGATGGTAGTGGCGACAGTCATGCAGAAAATATTGCTGTTGATGCTAATGAAAATGTTTTTCTGGCAGGTAGTTATCGAACTAATCTTATTTTTGGTTCTGATAGTATTTATAATTCAAATGGTTTTATTGCTAAGTTTTCATCAACTGATAGTGTTTTGTGGATGAAAGATTACGGGGACGAACATTCTTCGTATGTGTATGATTTAATAACTGATAACAACAATAATCTCTTTGTAGCTTATAGCAATAGTATTTCTAAATTCGATACTGATGGAAGTGTGGTAATGAATATCGATTTTGATTTAGATGCTATTGTTGGAATAAATATTAGTGCTGCCGGTAAAATAGTTTCCGGGGGACATAAAGATGGATTAATGCATGTTGAACAAATGAATAATGCAGGAACCCGGGAGTGGGAATTTAATTTTGAAGGAAATAGTGGATATTCCAAAATTATAAATACGGCAACCGATAATTCAGGGCACGTTTATATTTATGGCTATGCTTCAGCAAATATGGATTATTTTGGTGAAACAATTCATAAAGGCCTTTTTCTGACAAAACAAAAAGGAACAGGGGATGTTATATGGCTAAAAGAATTTACAAATGCTCAAGCGTATCCCAATATTGGAACTAAAATGATTATTGATCCGGCCAATGAGTTTTTATATGTTGTTGGTTATTTTGAAGAGAATTTAGCCATAGGTAATACAACCTTAATTCCGGTTGACGAAGGAAGTATTTTTATTGCCAAGTTTACAACCGACGGAGTAAACGTATGGGGAATTAAAGAAGATGTTTCAACAGATGATGTTTGCCTTGCAGCCGATTATTCCGGAAATCTTGTTTTAAGTGGTGTATTTCAAACAGATAGTATTACTATTGGCGGCCATGATTTAACCGGACAGGCAAGAGAGGTATTTATTGCAAAATACAATGCTTCAGGAAGTAATTTGTGGGCTATTAGTGCAGGTGGCGACGACAATGAATATGTTGGAATAATATCGACAGACCAAAATGACAATATTTATTTAACAGGTGAGTTCGATTCTGAAAATCAACATATTGGCAATTATACCTTTACATTAGCAGAAGGCGACGGGAATGTCCTTTTTGCAAAATTAAGTCCTGGTGGCGAAACCCGGTGGGCAAAAGCATTTGCCGGCAGTACTATTGCCTGGGGTGACTGGTATTGCTGGGCAACCGGCATTACAACCGATTCAGCAGGGTTCAGTTATATTAAAGGATGGCATGGCGATTCTGTTTATTTTGACAATATTTTATTAACAACACCAAATTATTATTATAGCTATTTTGTTGCTAAAATTGATGCTGGCGGTAACGCCGTTTGGGCTAATTCTATCACTGAAAGCCTTTATGGATTTGATTATAACCAAATGGCAATTGATGAAGGCGGGAATGTGTATTTAGGAGCTCAGGCAAGAGACACATTAAAGTTTGGAACTGACTTCACCTATGTTCCTGCCGGAACACGTGACCTTTTTATTGCCAAATATTCTACCAACGGAACGCTTGACTGGGTTAAAACAATGGAAAGTAATACAGGCTATAATTGGCTTAGTGCAGTTTCAGTAGTTAATCCTTCCAGCATTTTTGTAAGCGGTTATTTTACTGATTATATTTCATTTGGAGATATTGAAAAAGAATCTTTATCTAATCACGGGTTTATTGCACTTATAGGTAATGATGTTGTAAAAACCAACGAAGTATATAACAGAAATAATCAAACATTTAGCATTTATCCTAATCCTTCAAACGGAATAGTACAAATAAACGCTAACGGATTAGATAATAAAACGGTAGAAATTAATATTGTAAATATTGCCGGACAAGCGGTTTATAACGGTATCTTAAATACCAATAGTATAAATTCAATTGATTTAAGTTACTTGTCAAAAGGCATTTATTTCATTCAAAGTGTAAATCAATCAAAAATAAAAAATAGTAAGCTAATCATTCAATAGAATTACTGAATTTAATATTTTAAAAACCTTTCAAAAGTATCTTTTTATTATGTAAATAGAACTTTGGGAAGGTTTTTTTGTATAACAACAAATAATGAAATTATCAAATTTAACCCGGAAAATGCATACATTTTATACAGAGAAAGTAAAAGAATAGTTGGAAATTTGCATTGGACTCTAAAAAAATAGAAAAATAATCTGGAAAAAATTAGATTTGCAATCTATTTTAAAGTTATTCATTAATCAAACTATATGAACCGAACATTACAAAATTTAACTTTTTTTAACGCATACAGAGAATGATTATTTACATTGGTTCTTGTGAGATCATAACTGAGATATTTTTTGTCATGTGAGCTCCATCTGACCAATAAAAACAAATTATAAACAGATGAAAACAAATATTATAATTGCCATTTCTATTTTTATTTTCCCCATTTTTATTAATAGCCAAACACTTCAATATCCAACTACTGCAAAAGAAAGTGTAATTGATACCTTTTATAATACTCCCGTAGAAGATGAATACAGATGGCTTGAAAATATAAAAAGCGAGAAAACTAAAAATTGGGTTAATAAACAAAATGAATTGACCAAAAAGACATTAAAAAAAGCTGCATTTAAGTATAATTCGTATGTGGTAATTGATAAATATTCAAATGTGCAATATAGTAATCCCCAAAAATATGGAGAATATTATTTTACATATGCATATTATAATACTGTAAGTGTTCCTGCTTTATTTTATCAAAAAGCGCTAATGGATAATCCGTCTTTGTTGGTTGATCCCAGCTTTATTTCTACAAAAGACAACATATCATTTAAAGGATATGCAATTTCGAAAGATTCTAAACTGCTGGCTTATCAATTTAGCAGAAATGGAAGCGACTGGGGAGAAATAAAAGTAGTGAATATTAAGACAGGGATTCATAAAAATGATTATATAAAAAATGTTAAGTTTTCAAATATTGCCTGGAAAGATGACGGATTTTATTATTCCAGATATCCTGAACAAGGTATTGGTGCCACATCCGGCCAAGAAGTTTATTATCATAAACTAAATACTGAACAAAACAAAGACCACCTTGTTTTTAAACGAAAGAGTAATCCCGATGCTTCTTTTTCATTTTTTACTACTTATGATGAAAGATTTTTCATTTTAAAAGAAATCAATGAACAAAGAGGAATAGTAAATATTTTTTATATTGATTTTAATTCTCAAATTCCGGCTCTCAGGCCATTAATAACAAGGCTTGGCTTTGATGAGAGTGTGGATATTATTGATAGTCATGGAGATGAACTAATTGCAGAATCATTCAAAAATGTAAATAATGGAATGGTTGTAAAAATAAATCCTTCTAATCCAAGGCAATGGAGTGTGCTTATTCCTGAGTATGAATCAGCATTATTATTAAATGTAATGTTATTAGAAGATAAAATACTAACGCTTTATCAGTCAAATCAAAAGCAACAAATAATAATTTTTGATTATCAAGGTGAAGTTCTCCATGCTATTAATTTACCTCTTGGTTTCTCCGTTCACGGATTTAATGGTGAAAAAACGGACAAAAAAATACTGTTTTCTTATTCAGGCTACACACAACCCAAAATAGTTTATATTCTGAATACTGAAACTTATGAAATAAAACCGTTGCGAGCTACCGTTGTAAATTTCGATTATTCGCAATTTGCAACTAAAGAGATTGAGTATGAGTCGTTTGACAGTACAAAAGTTCCTCTTTTTATGATATATAAAAAGGATTTAGATATAACAAAGCCTAATCCAACTCTTTTAAAAGCTTATGGTGGTTTTGGAATTATTTCATCACCTTCTTTTGATCCGGGAATTGTTCATTTTTTAAAAGAAGGAGGTATTTTTGTTTTTGCCAATATTCGTGGTGGTGGTGATAAAGGAACAGAATGGGCAAATCAGGGGAGAGGAATATACAAACAAAATTCATTTAACGACTTTATTGCAGCAGCAGAATATCTTATTAAAAATAATTATACCACCCCCGGAAAACTTGCTATAACGGGTGCATCAAATGGAGGGTTAGTTGTTGGTGTGGCTATGACACAACGGCCTGATTTATTTAAAGTAGCTGTTCCTGTGGTTGCCCCTTTTGACATGATACGGTTTGAAAAATTTACCATTGGCCATTTTCATGCTGATGAATACGGAAGTGTTAAAGATTCTGCCGGATTTAAAAGATTACTTGCATATAGTCCGCTGCACAATATTAAAGAAAACATAAATTACCCGGCAACGCTAATTATGACATCAGATAACGATGACAGAGTTCCGCCACTGCATTCATATAAATTTGCAGCCAAACTACAGAACAGAAACGCTCAGAAAAATCCTGTTTTGTTACGAGTAGAAAAAAATGCAGGACATTATGGAGCAACAAGCAGTTTTAAAAAACAGCTTAAAGAAGAAGCAGATATGTATGATTTTATTTTATATAATTTAACAGAAAACTAAATTTCTCAGATATTCTTAAAAAAACGTTTTTCTTTAGATTTCCTTGAGAATTTATTTTTTACTTTGGTAAATGAAAATTCTAATTGTTGAAGATGAACATGAATTATTAATTGCCGTTTGTAATTACCTCGTCAGAGAAAAATACATCTGTACCTTAGCCAACAATTTCAAAAAAGCATCTGAAAAAATATCCATTTATGAATACGACGTTATTCTGTTGGATATTACTTTGCCCGATGGAAATGGAATAGAGCTTATTCAAAAAATAAAAAAACGTAATATAAATACAGGCATAATTATAATTTCTGCAAAAAATTCGTTAGACGATAAAATTAGCGGCCTCGATTTAGGTGCTGACGATTATATTACAAAACCATTTCAACTTTCTGAGCTTAATTCAAGAATTAAAGCTGTTTTGCGAAGAAGAAAATTTGATGGAACCAACATTATTGAATTTAACGAGATATCAGTTAATACAGATAGTAAGTCAGTAATGGTGAATAATAATGTTGTTGTTTTCACTAAAAAAGAATACGATCTATTACTATATTTTATCATAAACAAAAATCGTGTTTTAACAAAAGAAGCTATTGCCGAACATTTGTGGGATGATAATATTGAGCTGGCTGCCAGTTTCGATTTTATTTATACACATTTAAATAATATACGCCGGAAAATTAACGCAGCCGGCGGTAACGATTATATTAAAACAATTTACGGAATGGGGTATAAATTTACAGGCCAGTGATAAAACAATAAATCACATAAAAACACAAAAGAAAAATATGAAGTTTCTGAATAAAATTAACCGCCAGTACCTTTTAACGCTGGCTATTATATTGCTAATATTAAGTGTGGCCGGCTATTTCTTATTGCGTTTTATTATTGTAAACGAAATTAAAGAAGATATTTTAAAAAAAGAATTTGCCTTAGTTCACGAAATACAAACACAAAACAACCTAATAAATATTTACCCGAATATTGAAACAAAAAAAATTACCAAAAGCAAAATAGAGCATGAATTGTACAAAGAGGTTTATTTAATGGATGAATCAGAAGGAGAAACTGAGCCTTATCTTGAATATACCAATTCTGTTGAAATAAATAATCAGTGGTATTTAATAAAAATCCGCCATTCATTGTTCGATACCGATGATTTAGTGGCAGCTATTTCTATTCCTCTATTACTATTACTTATTTTAAGTTTTTCACTATCATTTTTTATAACAAAAAAATTGAACAAAACTGTTTGGAAAGATTTTGAAGAAAACCTAAAACAAATTGAAACATTTTCTTTCAAAAACACCTCTCATTTTAATTTACAAAATACTGAAATAGAAGAGTTTGACAGGCTAAATGAGGTAATTCTAAAAATGACGGAAAAGCTGAAAAAGGATTACTTTTCATTAAAAGAATTTACAGAAAATGCTTCGCACGAATTGCAAACGCCTCTTAGCATAGTATTATTAAATCTTGAAGAACTTTTACAACAAAATTTAAGCAAAATAGCGTTTAAACAAGTGGTTTCTTCTATTAACGCAATAAAGCGCCTCGCTTCCTTAAACCAAAACCTGATTTTATTAACAAAAATTGAAAACAGGCAATTCAAAAACGAACAACCTGTTAGTTTTAGCAATTTAGTAAAAAACAAAGTGGAAGAATTTACCCCGCTTATTGAAGCTAAAAATTTAAAAACGGAACTATCGGTTAAGCAAGATTTTATTCTGAAAATTAATGAGCAATTAGCCGAAATATTAATTAGTAATTTGTTGTCAAATGCGGTAAATCATAACATTGCAAACGGAAACATTAAAATATTAATTAATAATAATGAACTGAAAATTTGTAATACCGGGGAGGAGATAATCTATTAACGAGCCAAACTGTTTTTAATCGGTTTACAAAAGATAAATCAGAATCTTACGGACTGGGTTTAGCCATAGTACAAAAAATTTGCGAAAATTATAATCTGAATATTAACTATTTAAAAAATGAATTACACAATTTTGTCATAAATAAAATTTAAAACATGAAACCCGATATGGTTCAAAAAAAAACAAACAAAGGCACTTGAGTACTTATGAAATATATATACATAAAGCTAAGCAAACCTTTGTGAAACCCTTTGTGTTTCCTTCGTGGTAAAAATTTAAGCCTTAAAGTAACACCAGGAAAAAAATGAAAAGTAATACAAAACTTATATGGTTTTAAAAAAATTAATAATGAAATTTTACATAACAACCTTATTCATTTTGCTTAATATAGAAGTAATTAAAGCCCAAACCCGCAACTTAAGTTATTTTGTAGAGCAAGCTAAAATTAACAGCCCGCTAATCAATAAAAGCAAAAACGCAAGTACAGTTGCCGAGCTTGATTTAAAGCAAATAAAAAGCATACTATCAAAACCTGTAGTTAATTTGGAAGCTAATGTTTTGTTTGCTCCAATTATTTCACACGATAATAATTCTAATCACTTTGAGTTTGTTTCGTCAGGTGCTACAAATTATTCAGGTTACGATTTGTCATATGCCGACGGTGGCAGGTATGAAACATTTGTTTCTGTAAGGCAACCTTTATTTACCGGTTCTGTTTATGAAAATTTTGCTAAAAAAGCTGAAATTACCAAACAGATAAACGAAAACAGCATAACTCTTACACAACACGAATTAGAACAATTAGTTAACCACCAATATATTCTTTGTTTAAAAGCAAAAAAACAAAGCGAAATTAGTTTGGAATTAGTTAAAGAATTGAAAGAGCAATTACAGATTATGAAAAATTTGGTTAAAAATGCCATTTATGAACAAACTGATTTAATGCTGCTTAGAATTGAGTTGCAAAATTATGAAAACGAAAACCTGTCTAATCAGGCCGAATACAAAAACAACCTTTACGGGTTAAATCTTCTTTGTGGAATAAACGACACAAATTTTGTTGAAATTCAGGATGTTAATTTTGAATTAAAGTATGATAAAATAAACCACTCTCAATTTCTAACCGCATTCAAACTTGACAGTTTAAGTTTAACTGCCGACCAAATACTTTTTGAGCAAAAATATAAACCACAACTAAATTTATTGGCTAACACCGGGTTAAGTGCTATTTATACACCTTCTTTAAACCGGCTGGGGTTTAGTACAGGCTTAAGCTTTACATGGAATATTTTTGATGGCAATCAGCGAACCATTCAGCGCGAAAAAACCAATATTAATTTAAAATCACTTGAGTTTGAAAAGCAAAACTTTATTACCAGGTACGATATTCAAAAAAGTAAATATTTAAATAATATTAACTCTGTAAATCAACAAATTAATGCTTTAAACAAGCAATTAATTGATTACAGGCAATTACTTGAAATTTATAAACTAAAACTTTCGCAAGCACAAATATCTATTATGGACTTCAAAAATTTAATAAAAGAAATAGCTCTGAAAAAACAAGAAAATGTAATATTAAATATGGAAAAACAAGCATTAATAAATTCATATAATTACTGGAATTTTTAAAAACAAAAATCTCACATGATACCTGATATGGCTATAATAAATAATAAAACTAATATGAAACAAACACGAATAATTCTATTCTCATTTATTCTGCTTTTTACAATTTCATGCAATAACCAAACAGAAACAACCGGAGAAATTGGAAACCCTAAAGTGCAGGTTAAAACCACTACTGTAACATATGGTAATTTACACGATTTTATTGAAATAAGTGGAAAAACAGTTTATTTGAATAAAAACACAATTGTGGCACCAATTAGCGGATATGTAACAAAGGTTTTTGTACAACAGGGCGACAAAGTCTCAAAAGGCACAACTCTTTTTGAAATGCAATCTTCAGAAGCTTATGTTATGCGGCAAAATGACAGCCTGAGTAAAAGCTTTGGTTTTGTAAAAATAAAAGCCCCTGAAAATGGCATTATAACCAATTTACAAGTAGTACAAAACAATATTTTTCTCGATCAGGCTTTTGAAATGTGTGTAATTATCGCATCGGGTAATTTAAAAGTTCAGGCCAATGTTCCTTTTGAATACAGAAAATATGCTACACCCGGACAAACCGGCAATGTACAATTACCTGACGGTAATTCTATAAAAATAACTTTTTCAAAGGTTTTGCCCCAAATGAACGAACAAACACAAACCGTGAAAATATTAGCCAATCTGAACACAAATATTTTTATTCCGGAAAACATGATTGTAAAAATATTACTTGAAAAAAGAACAAAACAAAAAGCTCAAATTCTACCCAAAAATTGTGTAATGGCCGATGCTTTAATGACTAAATTTTGGGTGATGAAACTAATAAACGATAGTGTAGCGGTAAATACT